>JAGLXK010000020.1 GCA_023132955.1 Candidatus Heimdallarchaeota archaeon | reverse complement strand
TTACGTCTTATTGAAACAGTCATTACTAGCAGTAAAGATAAAGCTATGGTTAAACTCAAAGTCAAAGTTAAATTATATTCTGGAACAGCTGGATCATTTAATGGATAGGAATCTACTGAACCTGCAGGACCTGGAATGCTATAAGGACTACTTACCCAATCACTCCACCAGTTTCCTTTACTGTTGTAGATATCAAACCATACGTTATTTACTCCTCCATCATATGCTTGATGAGTATTATCAATAAAGTAATTACCGTATATCGTTGCAGATGTACAGAGGTCTGAACAAATTACTCCATGGCCATTTTCAATAATTTGATTATCTGTTACTATGCAAAGATTAGAAGTTCCAAGAAAGATTCCATAGTTACCATTTCCTTCAATTATACTATCTGTCACAACTACTTCATCAGAGACAATATAGACTCCATTACCTCCGTTAAAAGATATCGTTGTAGAAGAAATATTGCTATCATGAGATGCTATACATCTTATTCCAGCTACACCATTATGTTCAGTATAACTATTGCTTATTGTTGTTTCTGAAGAGTCACGTAAATTGAAACCATATCTTGCATTATATGAGCTATTACAGTTTACAATATTAATGCGTGCTGAATTATATAACTGAATTCCATTCACATTGTTGTTTGATGTTTCACAATCAATGATATTGCATTCCCAGCTATAAGCTACAAATATAGAAATACAGGTGTTGCTTAAAGTAAGTCCAGTAATATTGACATTATCGCAGCTAACTAGGTATATTTGTTCATAAATATCAGAAGATATAGTCTCAGATGTATTTCCTACAAACCATCCTAACTTTTTCCCATTAACAGAATTGTTTGCTACTGTATGACTCTCAAAATCAGAATCTACTGTATTTCTCACGTCTAAACCATCATTAACAAAGGTATTATTGGTTATTTCTATATTCGAACATTCAGTAATTCTTAGTCCTCTATCTTCATTATCTGATATCTCATTAAATCGAACTACGCAATCTACAGAGTTTTCAATATCAATTCCTATTTCATTTTCATATATTTTATTACCTTCTATGGTAGTTCCGTTAGCATAAAGTACCTCAATTGCATAGTATTGACCTTCATTCGTTATTGTGTTATTAAATATTGTACAAGTGTTTGGTGCTATACTACTAATTTCTATTGAAGTATAACTACAGGCAAGGAAACAGTGCTAAATCACGAAAAGAAGTCATCAATACACCAACTTAAGGAATTTACGGCTGATTTTAGAACTGTAATAAAGCCTTAATTTTTTCTTCTTTTTACTTTATTCTATGCTAAATTTCTCCCATAATGTTTATAGTATTAGGCTAGCTAGTGTTTCTTCGAGAGAAAAGAAATGAAAAAATATTTGATTACTGCAATAATCATTAGCGGGATTGTTATCTTGTCAGGAACAATCAAAACACAAGTTATTGTATCTTTCAATACTGAGAATCAAATCAATGAGCAATTAATTTTAACTTCTACACCTCATGAACCAATTCATATAATGAATAATGATAATTTCACTGATTATCTTTTTCCAGGAAATGGAACTGTTGTAGCCCCCTATATAATTGAAAATTACAATATTACAACAGATAGTTATTATGGCATTTATATTAGCAGAACAACTAAGTACTTCATCATTCGTAATTGTTTAGTTGACGCATATAGTTCTGGTATCTATCTTTATGATATTGATGACGAAACAGCCTCTATTAAGGATAACATTTGTCAAGCAAATACAAATGGTATTTATCTCGATTATGCCTCTAGAGTAACAGTAACAAATAATTCCTGTAATGATAAAAATCGTGATGGTATCCGTTTATGGCATTCCGATAATTCGTTGATAATAAACAACACATGCAATAATAACTGGTATAATGGAATCCATATAGAGAAATCTTCAGGAGTAAAATTGTTGAACAATTTGTGTTTCAATAACGGAAATATGCACGGATATGGCTGGGGAGATGGCATCTATGTTTACTCTTCCGATTTTGTGATATTGACGAATAATAAGTGTAATAATAATAGGGACTATGGAATCAGGTTAGCTTATTCTTCAAATGCAACAATTTCTAATAACACTTGTAACAACAGTTATAGTGGTATATTTCTGAGGGATTCTCATAGTGCAACATTGACTAATATCCTTTGTAACAACCACACTTACGGTATAGTTCTATCATATTCTGATGATATCACAATGTCAAATAGCAGTTGTTATGATAACCAAATTGATGGTATTAGGTTAATCCATTCTTCTAGAGCAGTCTTAACAAATATTACTAGTAATTTTAACATCTATACTGGTATATTTCTATATTTCTCCCATGGGACTACACTAATGCATAGTAGTTTTAGTAATAACAATGATGGAATTTATTCTGCTGTCTCCGATTATGTAAATTTGAATAATAATAATTGCAGTAATAACATTAATATTGGCATCAGACTTAGGAATTCTTATAAAACAAGTTTGGTTGAAAACATGTGCGAGAGCAATGAATTCGGTATTTATTTAGATCTTTCAGTCTCATGTGAACTAATGTACAATCTTTTACTTCAAAATCAAATGTATGGAATTTACTTGGGTTCTGGCTCAAATTACAATATTATTCATCACAATTCTTTCATAAACAACAATCTAGAAGGTACTTCTCAAGCATATGATGAAGGAATCAGAAACTACTGGTATGATGTAAACGCTATGGAGGGAAATCATTGGTCAGGTTGGGGAGAAAACAACATATATCATATTGATGGATTTTCTGAATCAACAGATCTTTATCCGCTTAATGAAGAATTAGAAAGAACACACTATAGAGAAACGACAAATTATGGATTTGTACTTATTATTCCAACTGTTATTTTGTTAGCCTTTGTGCACAGTTACAAAAGGAAAAAGAAAGCAAGAAATAACAATTAATAAATTATCTTTTGATAAATTGCCCTCTCGAAGAACCAACAAATTTTCTGTTATTAACAAGGAATTCCCCTCTGAGAATGGTTGATTCGACCATACTTGTAACTATCATATTTTCATATGGGTTATTATCTGAATGCGAATGACCTGAATCGATATATAGCACTTTATTAGGATCAAATATGACAAAACCTGCATCAGATCCAATTTGTATTATTCCTTTCTTTGGAAAGAGATTATGGATTATTGCAGGATTAATTGTATATTTAGCAACAATACTTTCTCCGAAGAGATTATACATAAGTGAAAAACTATATTCCAGACCTCCAATCCCTTACTAACATATTTTGAACTATTACAGTGTAGGCTCCTTCGTAACAATTCTCCTGTTTGAAAAATGTGACTCACCAACATCCTACTATAATTACAGTTCAGTTTTCTTCCTTTTGGGATGTCCATTCAATTTTATCTTCAGCTTTTGTAACTCGAATTCCATTTCGTTAAAAAAATTATTTCTTAAACTTAAACAGATCCACAACCTGTAATTTAGGTACTACCTAGACAACCACCAAATATAATTGTTGAAATTTTGAATGTATCAAATCTTCCCGACTTCCCTTCTATTTTATGCTCAAATATTCCTCTTACGATAATATTCGACTAACATTGTATTATACTTTTAAATTAAGAAAAAAATAGATGGAGAAGTTTAACTTCTCCCAATGAGATTTAATATTCAAATACTTTGTTTATAGCAGCATCAGCTTGTAGTAGTCCAGAGCCAACAGCATCTAATCCATCATATCCCCAAGTTATTACATCGAAAGTATATTCAAAGATATTAAAGACATATGCATAGCCACCAAAGGGGATATAATCTGCAGTTTGTTTTAGAATCAATTCTATTTGAGCTGGTGTCAAATCAGGGTTGACTTGAAGCATTAAAGCTACAACACCAGAAACGTGAGGAGTAGCCATTGATGTTCCACCGACGAAGTAATATTGCCCGAATGAATCAATTCCTTCAGACCACCAAGGTAAGTGACTTTGACCTAATCCATAAGGGTATGGTCCGACTACCCAACTACCTGGTGCTACAATATCTAGCTCTTGATCCCAACCTAGTGCTGGATTCTCTCTTCCACTAAAATCACTAATATAGGAAACATACGAATTATCTTCAGGTACATCCCTTGTCCACCAAGCATTAGATACATAGATGCCATCTGGATATGTTACTATCCATTCACCATTATAGCCATAAAGTGGTGTCCACGATGCCCAACCTGAGGAACCTACTGAGATTACAGGAGCGTAGGAACCAGGAGTATCCATACCATCTACGCCATAATTTCCAGCTGCAGCAACAACAACCACATTTGCTGCTATTGCATTATCAATCGCTTCTTTCATTACATCAGTGGTAGTTGCTAGAGCACCAAGACTCATACTTATAATGAAACGTTTTTCCAGGTTACTTATAGCTAATTCTGTAATATAATCTATACCAGCAGCAACTGCATTGAATGTACCGAAATTTGCCCAATTGAGTCCGTAGTAAGTTTCCAATACCTTCACAGGAATAATGTTCGCTTTAGGTGCAACACCTTGAACATATGCACCACGGATGCAGTATCCAATAATTGTACTAGTAACGTGGGTTCCATGAGGATGTTCTCCAATAAAGTTTCTAGATTCAATTATTCGTGGTTCATATTTACCAGTTTTTTCATCTTGCATTACAGCTTTATCTACAAAACTGCGACCCCATCTAGTAACTATTCTTTCTTCAGGGAAATAATCTTTCCAGTTTGCCGCTAAACCTGTATCGAGTACTGCAACGTATACATCTTCACCTGTTATATCGGGATAATCTTGAGATAATAGATCGATATCGATAATATCAAGGTCCCATGCCATAATGCTATCTCTGTCGAAAAATTCAGGAAAACCCTGAAAATTTACTGCATTAGCTTGGAAAAGTTGTGTAGTGTTCTGTGCTGAAACTCCGAAAGTAATCGAGAAAAGGAATAAAGTTGCTATAGTTAGTCCAAAAACTAAGTTTTTCGTATTTTTTGTCATGAATATTCACCATTAGTGTGGTACCTCTAAAATGTGGAAAAAGTATTTAAGAATTTCTGCTTAATTCTATAAAAATCTAACCTATTAAATCTATACTTGATAAAACAGATGATTTGAATTTCAAACTACCAAAAAGAATAAATTTTAACTATTTGATGTTAATCCCATCAATTGTCTTGATAACCATTTTACACAAGAAATATAAGAAAAAGAAATCAAGGATATATTCCTAATTTCTTATCTTTTTTTGATTTTTTACAAATAAATTCAAAATGCTAGTTTTTAATCAACAGAATTTTTTCCAAAATGTTTATTAGTTAAAATTGGTTAGCTTTTCTTTGAGTGAAAAAAATGAAAAGAAAAATTACTTTTCTAATTATTTTGTTTGGATTAATTAGCTCATTAGCATTAATAAGGACTCAAGAATGTATATCTATAAATTTTGAAAACCAGGAAGATAAGAGTCATGTATTTGCATATATTACTCATATTCCAATTATAATTACTGAAGATAATACTTTTACAGATTATGGGTTCCCTGGAGATGGATCATCTGGAAATCCGTTCATAATTGAAAACTATAATATAACAACAACAAGTGACAGAAGTATTTCTATTTCTAGCACCACTAAACATTTCATTATTCGAAATTGCTTACTCATAGCAGCTGTTTCAGGTCTTTACACTTATGGGATACTAGATGGGTCACCTTTAGTCGTAAATAATACAGTAGAAAATAACATTTATGGAATTGATCTATGGCATTCTTCAGGTATTGATGTTATTAATAATACCTGCAGATACAATTCTGAATATGGCATACGTTTAGATACTGTTCATAATTCTAATGTAGTCAACAATACAAGCAGCTTCAATAATGCGTACGGTATTTACCAATGGGATTCTTCCAATTCTACTTTTAGTGAAAACACTTGTTTTGATAATTATATGAGAGGAATTTACCTGCAAAGTTGTTTTAACGCTTCAGTTGTAAATAATATCTGCATTAGTAACTCTTGGGATGGCATTCATTTATCAACATCATATAGTATTATTCTTGAGAATAATACTTGTATTGGTGGTCATAATGGAATCAATCTATACTACACTTATGAATCAAACATCTTGAACAATACCTGCATTGATAGTGGATATGAAGGTTATGGTATCTTTCTTGAAGAATCAGCTTACGTAGAAATTGAGAATAATAATTGTAGTGACAATTATAACAGCGGCATATCAATGACCAATTCTCAAGGAATAAATCTAACAAATAACACTTGTATAAGTAACAGTCGAAATGGAATTGAAATAGTGGAATCATCAGAGATTTTTACCAATGAAAATTACTGTTCAAATGGTGGTTATGGAATTAAAGTAGAGGAAAGTCCAATTACTAGCTTAGTTAATAATACTCTAATATGTAATACATATGGAGTTCTTTCAACAGATTCACCAGGTACAATTATAAGATACAACAGCTTCTATGAATCAGGACTAGCTATTTTTGAAGATGATCTTGTAGATTACTTAAGCTATACAGTGGAAAATAATCTGGTAAATAACAAACAGTTAGGTTTCATTAAAAGCCAATCATATTCCGTAGTTACTGGAACTGATTATGGTCAACTTATCTGTATTAACTGTGAGAATCTAGAAATCTATGAATTGGTACTTGTAAATACAACTTATGGTATATTTCTGATACATTGTAACAATGTAATAATAAGGGATTGTACTTTTGTTGATAATTATCATGGTACATATGTGCTTCATTCGCCTTTTACAACACTGACAAACAACCATTGTACTAAAAATGGTTATGGAATAACCCTCTGGTATTCCTCAAGCCCAATAATAACAGGCAATGATTGCATCCAAAATGGTATAGGAATAGATGTACATTCTTCTCCCCTAGCTACTTTAACAGGAAACAATTGTACAAGTCTCACTGGAACTGGAACTGGAATTTCACTTTATCATTCTTATGTGGTCACTGCCTCTCAAAACATTTGTAGCAACAATGGAGATGGATTCTATATCTATAGCTACATAAGTGTAACACTAGATAATAACACTTGTAATGCTAACTCAGATGATGGTATTGAATGTACCCATGTTGCACTTGCTAATTTCACAAATTGTGTTTTAATTGATAATGGCTACAAAGGAATTGGTATTCTAGCCTCTAATTATAACACTATCACTGGAAATTTGTTTCAAAACAACTCCTTTGGACTATGGATCTATGCTTGTGATTCATGTGTTGTAACTAACAATCATTTTATTGAAAATAGAGATTTTGGTGTTTATATTGAAGAGGGTTCGACAAATAATACAATTCATCATAACACCTTTATTGATAACAACCTAGATGGACACTATTTAGGTGATGGTCAAGCATATGATGCAGGAATCAATAACACCTGGTATGATAAAGAAATCAAAGAAGGGAATTATTGGAACACATGGGAAAGTAAGAAACCTTTCTTGATTGATGGTCCAGCTAATTCTGAAGATCTTTATCCGCTAAATGAAGAAATGAAAAAAATAACCCATGAGTTTATTTTATTCTTCCCTGTAATGGTCCTAATTGCTCTTTCTCGTAAAAAACTAAAACCCAAGAAAATCAGAGATCTTTCTTAATTTCCTTTTTTCTATTTTTTCCTACATAATGTTTATTAGTGAAAAATGGTTAGCTTTTCTTTGAGTGAAAAAATTGAAAAAAAATATTTCATTTGTGATTATTTTAAGTGGATTAATTATCTTATCAGGAGCAATAAAGACGCAGGTTATTATATCGTATCCTTTTGAAACAAAAACTGAAAAAAGATTGATTTTATTTTATTCACCTCATGATCCTATTACAATCACTAACGATGATGATTTCACTGATTATCTTTTTCCTGGAAGTGGTACAGCTGGAGATCCATATATTATTGAAGATTACAATATTACCACAACAAGTAATTTTGGAATTCATATCTATAACACAACTAAATACTTCGTTATTCGTAATTGTTATGTGGATACACATCAGCATTGCATTTTCATTTCTAATGTTGCTGAAGGAACAGCGTCAATAATAAATAATATTTGTAGTGACAGCTTTGCTGTTGGATCTGGTATCCATCTCAGTTATTCCACTGGTGCTACTTTGATAAATAACACTTGTACTGAAAACTACTTTGGTATCAGTTTATATTATTCATCTGGTGTTACTCTGACGAATAACAGTTGTAGCAACAATGCTTTAGGAATCTTTCTATCTTCTTCCCCAGGAGCTACATTGACCAATAACATTTGCATCAACAACTGGCATGGTATTTATCTAGATACTTCCTCTGGTGCTACATTGACGAATAATACCTTCTTTAATAGTGGACTATCTATAGAAGAAGAAAATATGGAAGATTACTTATCCTATACTTTAGAAAACAATTGGGTAAATGATAAATTGTTGGGTTTTTTCAGTAATCTAAATAAAGTTACTTTTTCAGAGCCTATCTATGGACAGTTGATTCTTATTAATTGTAATAAAATGGTCATTAGTAACCAAGAATTATCAAATACAACTATAGGTTTATTCCTAAAATGGTGTGAAACTGCCACTATCTCAAATAACATTTGTAACAATAATTCTGGAAATGGAATCTATTTGGGGAATTGCTCAGATGCTACCTTGACCGATAATACTTGTTCTTACAAAGGGAGTAAGGGTATCTATCTAGTTACTTCCTTAGGGGCTACACTGACAGATAATACTTGTACTAAAAGTAGGGATGGAATCTGTCTATCTTCTTCCTCAGGAGCTACCCTAACTAATAACATTTGTAATGATAATTATAACGATGGCATTAGTCTGTCTTCCTCTGATTGTACCTTGACTGATAATACTTGTAATGATAACGGGTATTGTGGTATTAGGATGTCTTCTAGTTCTAATAATATTCTGACACAAAACACTTGCAAAAACAATAGATGGGGGATAAGATTAGGTGGGTCTGATTGTCTTCTAACCTACAATCTTTTACAAGAAAATGAAGAGCATGGAATTGTCATACTCAGTAGTTCTTATAGGAACACTATTCATCGTAATAGTTTCATAGACAATAATCCAGGAGGATCTAGCCAAGCATATGACGAAGGAGAGAACAATACTTGGTACGATGTAAAGAGAAAGAAAGGAAATTTCTGGTCAGATTGGGATCAGTCGGGGTCTTATTTTATCGATGGACGTGCAGACTCTATAGATCCTTATCCATTAGATAAAATACCAAAAAGAATAGATTATAACTTTGTGATGTTAATCCCATCAATTATCTTGTTAACTATTCTACACAAGAAATATAAGAAAAAGAAATCAAGGATATATTCCTAATTTCTTATCCTTTTTGATTTTTACAAATAATTCAAAATGCTAGTTTTTAATCAACAGAATTTTTTCCATAATGTTTATTAGTTAAAAATGGTTAGCTTTTCTTTGAGTGAAAAATAATGAGAAAAAAGATGTTTTTTGTGATTATTCTAATTGGAATAATTATCTTATCTGGAGCGATAAAAACACAGTTTAGTGTATCGTATCCTTTTGAAACACAGACTGATAAAAGAGTAATTTTTTCTTATTCACCCCATGATCCAATTTTTATTGATTCTGATGATGATTTCACTGCTTATGGCTTTCCTGGTACAGGAACAGAAATTGACCCTTATATCATTGAAAATTATAATATTACAACTGCTACAGAAAATGGAATCTCTATTAAATCTACTAGTGAATATTTTATTATTCGTGAGTGTTATATAAGTGCTTCAGAAAATAACAAAAATGGAATTAGACTCGCAGATATTGCACCTGGAAGTGCGAAAATTGTTAACAATACAATAAGTAACAGTGGGTATATGGGTCTCTATCTTTACAAGTCTGATTACATTGTTATCAACAATAATACATTTAGTAATAATGGTCTTCAAATATCGTATTCTTACTCAACAGTAATTCGCTTTAACGATTTTATTAATGATGGACTAAGTTTACATCCTCAAGATATTGAAACAGCAGAAAATTATATAATTAGTAATAATACTATCAATGGAAAGATTCTAGGATGGTTCATCAGTCAACAGGAGCTATCTATTACTAGCTCGCTATATGGTCAGTTATTTTTAATTAACTGTTCGAACTGTATAATAAGTAACCAGAACATGATTTATACTACTGAAAGAATCGATTGTGTATGGAGTAATAATCTGATATTTAGTAATAATATAAATTGCAACAGTTTTCTCTATGTACGATATTCAACAAATGCGATTATTACTAATAACTCATTTAGTACTTACGATGGTCGCGTCTCTTTATATAATTCTGATAATGCTATGATTAAAAATAATACCTTTAACAATACTAAATCTGGGCTCGGATTAACTGATTCTGATTTTGCTACAATAATCAATAATACCTTTAACAATACTAAATCTGGACTCAGATTAGATCATTCTGATTTTGCTACGATTACTTATAATACCTTTAGTAATAATATCTATGGATTCTTATCATATTATCCTACTTATGCGATTATTACTGAAAATGTTTTTAGTAATAATAGTTATTATGGATTAGCGTTAGGATCAAACATGTTTGGTTATTCTGCAAATGCGATAATTTCTGATAATATCTTTAGTAATAATGGTAAATATGGACTCTTGTTAGATTTTGCTTCTAATGTTACTGTTACTTATAATACCTTCAGTAACACTATTATGCGGATGGGGGTCTTCTTGGGGGATGAATTATGGAACTCTTATTCATCTGTTACACTACGCTTTAACACTTTTATCAATGATGGACTATATTTTTCTAAGCAGGATGTTGAAACGTTTGAAAGTTATACAATTAGTGATAATACTGTCAATGGAAAGTTATTAGGATGGTTTGTCAGCCAAGAGGAGTTGTCTCTTACTAATTCACTTTATGGTCAACTATTCTTAATCAGTTGTTCAAACAGTGTCATTCGCTATCAAAATTTGAGTAGTACTCATATGGGCCTCTATTGTTTTCTTTGTACCAATCTAATAATCTGTGATAATAACATAAATTATAATAGTTATTATGGAGCCAGGTTTGAAGAATCTAGTTTTGTTACGATTACTCATAATACCTTTAGTAACAATGAATATCAAGGATTAAGTCTATATCATCATTCCAATAATAACAGTATTATATTCAATTCTTTTGTTGACAATTATTTTATTGGAATTTATTCTCAAGCGACTGATTTCGGACGAAATAATACCTTTTTGTATAATTATTGGTCTGAGCATACTTCACCTGATGATAATGGAGATGGAATAGTGGATATACCTTATGAACTTGAAGGAGGTGCAAGAAATGAAGATAGTTCTCCTTTAGCTACAACTCCTGAACTTATTGACCTACCACCACTAATAATGAACATTTATCATTATCCTTCTCCACCATCAAAGAATGATTTCGTTACTGTTACTGCTAGTGTTTTTGATGATACCCAAGTTCAAAGTGTCACTCTTTACTATCGTATCGATGGTGGTTCTTGGAAAAATGCGCTAATGTCAACTTTGGTTACATCAATTTATAAAGCTACAATAGGTCCTTTTAGGAGTAAGTCAATTATAGAATATTATCTTATTGTATATGATATTAACAGTAATAGCAACCAAAGCTCTATTTATACATTCACTATCGAAAAAACTGGTAAAGCTAGCGCATCAATTAATTTAATACCAATAGCTTTTCTGTTCTTGTTAGTCATTAATAGGAAAAAGAAAAAACACTATTAGATCAATATTTTATTTTTTTTTCATTTTTTAGTATTTATTTTCTTTCAATGAATTGTCCTTTTATTGAACCAACAAAGATTCTATTTTTAACAAGGAAATCCCCTCTAAGAATAGTTGATTCTACCATACCTGTGACTATCATATTTTCAAAAGGACTATAATCTGATTGAGATTGACCTGAATCGATATAAAGAGTTTTTACAGGGTCAAAAATGACCAAATCTGCGTCAGATCCAATTTGAATTATACCTTTCTTTGGAAAGAGATTATGAATCTTTGCTGGATTTTGAGTGAACTTATCTATGATTTCGTTACCAAAAAGATGATACATAAGAGGAAAACTAAATTCCAAACCTCCCAATCCTTTTGGGATTTTGCTTGCTTCTTTATAACGCATTTTTTCTTCTTTAGTAAACGGACAATGATCAGTTCCGATAGTATGTATGACTGAAACGTTCTTTTTGAGTTTCTCTTTTTCTTTAGCTGAACGTAGCGGTGGTGCAAGAAGAAAGAGGTTTCCATTTTCATTATTGTAGAGATCTTTTGTTAGATGAAAATACTGTGGACAACTTTCTATGAAAATATTCTTACCTAGAAGTTCTTTGTATTTATCTTTCAAAAGCTCTACTGATGAGCCACAGGTTACATGTACAAAATAGAGCTTTCCTTTTATTTCTGCTACAATCCTAGCAAGTTTTTCTATCTCTTCTATTTCTGAAGCTGCTGGTCTAGAACTTTCATAACTCTCAATTGTGTCTTCGACATTTGCATTGAGTATCATCTCATCATTCTCAGCATGAACTAAAATCATTGTATTTGTCTTATTGGAATTCTTCAAAAACTCTTGAAATTTGGCATAAGAAATCTTGCGATTAGATTTAGAATATGTAGTAAATAATTTAACAGAAGGGATACCACTTTCGCGTGAAATCTTGATGAGTTCGTCCACATCATCATTAAAATTGCCAACTGCTGTATGAAATGCATAATCAACATAGGATGCTTTTGCTTCACGTTTTTTCTTCTTTAACACTGCATCAAATTCATTAACATAATTGATTGGGTCAAGAAAGTCTATAAATGTTGTAATGCCGCCAAAAGCTGCAGCTTTTGAAGCACCTTCGTAATCATCGCTTGATTTGAATTCACCCAAGTCAAGGTTGATATGTACATGTGGATCAATGAAACCAGGGAGGACTAGTTTATTTGTACAGTCTACAATTTTTTTACATGGTAAGATTTTTCCAGAAGGAACAATTTTTGTAATTTTTTGATCAGACATATAGATGTCTTCGAGATAAAA
>JAGLXK010000002.1 GCA_023132955.1 Candidatus Heimdallarchaeota archaeon | reverse complement strand
AAGCTACTCTTCTTCTTTCTTCAAAGCTTCTACTAACCAAGGTAATGTTTCAATAACATCTCCCCGTATCCTATAATGAATAAGGTGATCATAGTAAGTTGGTGTCAAATTAAAGATAGCTTTTTTAGTAGAAGGAGGTGGAGCTAACAATACATCTGCAGCAGGGAAAACTCCTAAACTTGTTCCTATTCCTATTGCTATATCACTTTTAACTGCTATCCTCATGGCTTCTCGCATAATTGATGGATCCAAGAGTTCTTCAAAAAGCACTACTTTGGGTTTCAGAGGTTTTCCACATTTTGGACATTCAGGATAAGGTAAAACTTTCAAATGCTTATCTTCATCCAAATACTCTTCAAAAGAGCACTTTATACAATGCATCATCTCTGCAGTTCCATGGACTTCATAAACATTTTTGGTGCCTGCTTTGGTATGTAAGCTATCAATATTCTGAGTGACAATGTGAATCTTATTTTCTCCAAACATCTCCTGAATTTCAGTTACAGCATAATGAGCAATATTTGGTTTAGTAACTCCAAATTTTTCATACAAGTCTCTAAAAAACTCCCAGACTTTTTCTGGTTTTTTCTTGAAAGCTTTTAGTGTAGAAACCTCAAAAGGGTCGTATTTATCCCACAGTCCTCCTGGAGAACGGAAGTCAGGAACACCACTAGGAACACTAATTCCTGCTCCAGTGAATATAACAACATTATCTGCTTCTTTAATATGTTGAGCCACAGAATTGATGATTTCAGTTATTGATGTCAGCAAATTCACTTCAGTTATTATTGAATAGCTTGTTTATGATAAGTTTTTTGTCATCTTGTCATATTAGACAAGAATTGTTGAACATCTTTGGAAGAGCTCATTGTGGGTCGACACTCACTCTACGTGGATACATCACGTATCCTCCTACCCCGTTCGCACGTCGTTTAGGCAGTGCTTTCGGATCGCTTTTGATTAAAATATTGTATGCAGCATTCACATCAGCGTTAATTAAATGTCCTTGAGCAGAT
>JAGLXK010000199.1 GCA_023132955.1 Candidatus Heimdallarchaeota archaeon | reverse complement strand
ATTGATATTGATTTGATTAGTTGATTAGATTTTGTTTCGTATCCTGTTTTATTTATTGTAACAAAGATGTTAATACTGGTTTCTTGAGGTTCGAATATTCTAAAAGTTACTGAATATAATCCTAGATTTTCAGTTTGTTGAATTATCTCTGCATCTTCTGCTTGTAAATCCAGTGAGATATTAAAACTTGCCTCTGGAATATTTTCTGGATTAATGGTATCAACATAATAAAATGTGATTGTTGTTTCATTACCCCAATGAACTTCATCATCTGAAGATACAATATCTATAGTCGTGGGTGTAGTGAGAATTTCTAAATTGACAGTGGTTGTTGCATTTTCTTGTCCATAATTAACAATGAAATCTTGTTTTGAAACAGAAATTCTTATTGAATAAGAACCCGGTACTAAATCTCGTCCTTCTCTACCACTAAATAACTCTAATTGGATTAGACTTGTAACAGCAAATTCTGTCACAACATATTCTGTTGTTTTAATTAGCATTTCATCAAGATAGAAGGCTATTTCATCAGGAATCACAGGACTACTGGAATTCGATGTATCTTCAACAGTGAATTGAACATAAGACTCTTGATCACTATAATAAGCTTCAAAATCCCCTCCAGCTGAAGGTGTAATTGTAAAAGTATGAAAAACACGCACGTCAAATGTGAATGTATGAGTTTCCAAATATATTCCAGTTGCCATAAGCGTAATTGAATAATTTCCAACCACTGCATTTATTAGAATATTTGTTTCATAGTATGGACCAATATAGCTAAAAAAGCCAGATGTTCCCCATGAAGTATTGTATGCAACTGGAGCTGCTTTTATTGGTGTTCCGTCTTCTGAATAGAATGGATCGCTAACATTATTATAATAGATTTTTGCTTTAACAGATTCTTGGTTAATTCTATCTATTGAGATAGAGGAATTAGTAAAATCAGAACTCCCCAAGGTTTCTTCCCAAAAGAAAGAAGCAGTGGTTGATTTACTGACTGAAATTCTTAAAGTGTAAAATCCTACTTCTGTTCCATTTTGCCACAAACAAACTGCAGTCCAATCTCCCTCAATATCAGTTCCATTGATGGATGGATCAAAAACTGTATTAATGGAGTATTTTCCAGCACTAATTTGAGTAGTTTCCAAAACAGTATATGATGTTAAATCTGTGAAAATTATATTGGTGTAATCCGATTCATTTTTTATAGGTACAATAGCACCATTAGGATCATAAAGTGAGAAATTAACACTTCCTGTCAAGACATCTTGCATGAAAGAATCTTTTATAAAAATGTCCACTAAGACAGTTGAACCATTATATCCAGTTGCATGAGTTCCATTAGCCTCCCAGTATCCTAAATTGTAAGAATTTGAATTCAGAGCAGAATCAAACAAATAATTCTGACTAGTGGTTGTAAAATTTAATGAAGCCCCTTGATAAGTATCACTAACTAGAAGAGAAGACAAATCAAATGAATAACCTTGAGTATCTTTCCAGCCAGTCATTGGTAGTGATCCGTTTGCTATTAAGCTAAAATCTGAGTTACTCCAATCATCAGGCGTATAAATGACATGACTTCTATTGGGGTTGGAATAAGAAGAAAAATTAATTGAAGGAATATCCCACGAAAGATTCCAATCTATTGAATATTCACTGTGGGATGAATTTGAAACACGGTAATTTGAAACAATATTTAGAGCAATATAGAAAATATAACTATTGTTAAATACTATTCTAACAGATTCTGTGGATTCAAGATCATGAATCCCTGTTCCTAAAATTATTTGATTCAAAGATGTAATAGGATCTGAATTATCTTCTAATTCAATATCAGCTGGATTAGTGAAACTAAGAGGTTCTTGAAATTGATTTAAAGGTAAAAGCTTTGGAGCTAGAGTATAATCTACATTTACAGTACAGTTGTCCCAAGTAGGACCTGATGAATCCCATCTATAAGATTCACCTAGAAATGGGGCGCCATTTTTTGATCTCCATGCAAAAGTTTGTGCAGGATCGGTTAAGTCTAAAGTAGATAGATTTGCTACAATAAAATATTTTCCCTTATCCAGAATAACATCATCAAAATCATAATAAGTAAGATCAGATGCTGCTGCTGATGGAACAGGATTAGAATTAGTAAAAGAGTTATCTGTACAGTTAGATAATATTTTGCTAGAATTTGTTACATCTGGAAAAACAGCACCCTCATCTTTTATAAGAAACAAGTCCAGCTCTACTGTACCCAGTGATCCAGAACCTATGATATCCAGATAAATATCAGTTCCATAAAATTCTGCATAGTCCCAAGAGATAGTAAACCCTTGAGCTATTGCTAAATATTGATCATGGGCTAGTTCGTCATACCCACTTTGAGTAGCTTCAACAACAAAATATTCAGGTATTGATTCTATTTTCTCAATACCATACGCTAGTTGATTAGAGTATCCTGCTATATCATCGATTGAAAATTGATTAGAACTCAAGGAAGAATAGGTAGGTTTTGTCAAATTTAGTTCAAATGAATGATAAAGGCCAAGATCATCGTTTATTGTAAAATCATCACCTGTACCTATATGGTCATCTACTGGTATATATGAGAGATGTGGGAACTTTAAATACTCTCCATTGTTTAGATTGATATTTGTTGTGAAACTTGAATCTTGTAGCGTATTAGAGTTTAAAGAAAAGTCTGTTGCTTCATAGTAATTTATCCCATAAGAAGCAAGAGCTGGTGATATAAGAAAAATATACATTAATAGCATACATAGTAATTTATTTTTTATTATTTTATTAGCCATCTGACCAAAAACCCCTTTCAACTTTATGTTCTGTTCCTTTTGAAATGATTATTAGATTATTACTTATAAATTATTAGTTAATATTGGTAAGCTTTTTGATAAAAAATGAGGTTATGAGAAGCTCAGAATCGAACAGTAGCGATTTTGTAGGCATCAAATTCAGGTTCTAGGATGTTAGTTTCAATTAAATCAAAAATTATTGGTAATCCTTGTTCCAATTTAACATCATCAAAATCTTCAAAAAGACGACTTATTGTTATAGTGTCACTTTTACCTATATAATCAATCATTCGTTTCCTTATTCCTGACATTTCTTCAATTTCTTTGTTCTTATAGGGTGAAACTCTGAATGGATAGAATATCCAGAGATGAATCTCTTTCATGATTTTCTCTGTTATTCCTTTAAGGTTTAATCTAAACGGCTCAGTTGAACCATCCCAATCAGCATCTATTTGTGGAAACATCATGTCAAACCAATCACTAATTACTGTAAGTTTCTGCTCTATTTCTTCATTTAATTCAGACTCTGAAAATGTATAAAGAGTAAAAAAACCAGATTGTGATGCTGTTACTTGGAATTCTTTGTATTGTACTCTTCTTACACCACCAGATCGTTCTCCTCTCATTTCACTTCCTACTGATGAAACAGCTGAAAGGAATCCTGAAATTAATGAGGGGTCTACATCAATCTCTGATCCAAGATCCATTTCATAAACAGGTAAACTTGTCGCTCTGTGAACTATAATCAGCTTTGTTATTGATAGTACCCCTTCATAGAAATTGTAAGTTCTTGTGAAAATATCTTTTTGAGCTCTTTTTTCTCGGTTTTTTCTTCGTCTTAATAGTAAAATCGATGGTGCAATCACAGCTCCTGCGCCAAGAACACCGATTATGATAAAGAGATAAAAAGGCATTTTGGAATCTGGATCAGTTGGAATATTAATCTGAATGGAAGCAAGTCTAAAATTATCAATTGATTCATAATTTGATACTGAAATTGAAACGAAAACATTCAATGAAGCAACTGTTGGTTGCAGTATTTTTACAATTACAGTGTAAACTCCTGCTGATTCAGAGTCTAACCATACTTCTACACCTTCAATATCTACGCTAAGTTCGATTTCAGACTCAGTGAGTCCTGTAACCTTTGTAGAATGATCAGTATCCATAACACTGAATTTGAGTTCTGATTGAGTATTAGTATCCATTTCATCTATATCTTGTTCGATAACAATAGCTATTTTGATTGGGATAATTTCCAATTGTGGGAACGACAAAGAAGCGCTGTTCTGCCCCATTTCATCAAAGAAATTTGTTTTTGTAACTATAACTTCTATACTGTGACTTCCAACCTCAAGACCTAATGATTGTGTATCTAGCTCTATCTCCATTATTCCATCCAAAAGTGAAAGATTGAATTCTTCACTAGTCAAGTTAACGGCATTAAGTATAACAGTTATTTCCTCAGGATATAGCTGAACACTCATATTTGAGATGTCAATTAATTCAAAACTAATAGCTGTAGGATCTGTATAAGTAATTTGACCTGGACTTTGAATCATATTAATCCTAAATATGTGGACAATTTTTACTGGAAATTGCAATGTGTGGTTTTGTAGAAATTGACCATTTGCGAATAATTGAACATTCGAGGATCCTTCTGGTGCATTCGTTAATATTTCTGTATCATATGAAGAAGTATTGAAGTTTATTGAACCTGAATCAAACCAACTTGTAGAATATGAGACTAAAGCAGCTGTTATAGGTGTTCCATTTCCTACAAAAAATGGGTCACTAATATTATAGTAATTCACTCTAATCCTTATACTCTCGCCGCTAATACGATTTATTTCTGTACTTGGATTATTAATCCAGATATCACTATCTACTTGTTCTTCCCATTCAAATTCAGCAAATGTAGGTTTTACTACAGTAATCGTTCTAGCATAGAAGCCTACAGCAGTACCATTAGTCCATTCAGAGGTAACTGTCCAATGGCCTTCAGTGTCGCTTCCATAAACAGAGGGATCAAACGAAGTACTAGCTGAGTACACTCCAGGACTGGACTGAGAGGATATAATTTGAGAATAGCTAGTTGTATCTACAAATGAGATATTTGAATCAAGATTTGTTTTCATAACTATTATTTCACCATCTGGAGAATAAAGTGTAAAGTTTAATTGACCAGTGATGATATCAGAAAGCAAATCTTCCTTAACTGATATCACAGCATCTAAATCAGACCCGTAATAACCTATAGCATGAGTTGTATTAGTTGTCCAGTACCCTAAATTGAATGTTTCAGAGGATATACTTGAATCATAAAGGTAATTCCTACTAGTTGAATAGAATACAAAATCACTTTCGTAATAATTACTGCCATGAAGCAGAACATCTAAATCTAGCGTATGAATATTAATATCTACAGAACTTACAATTGGAATAGAGTCATTAATTAAGAAAATCTGACTGAGGTTATTCCATCCGTTGGGAATAGTTATCGATTGTAATCGAATTGGATTGGTGTATTGATATATATCAACTAAAGGAGTAAACCAATTGATACTCCAAGAAATACTGTAATCATAAAAAGAAGAATTGATAGCTGTATAAAATGACTGACCCATAAAAGACCTACTATAAGTATATGGATTGTTCATTTCTATATCAACTGAAGTGTTTGAAGTTATTGTATGAATTCCAACTCCACTTATCACTTGGTTAAAAGAGGTTATATCTACTCCATCATCTCTCAATTGTACTTCAGCTGGATCCGAGAATCTCATTGCTGTACCATTTGCATATGCAGGAGTTAACTCTGGAGCTAAGACATAATCCTTATTGACTAATGAAGACCATACTGAACCATCGTGAGTATACGAATCTGCATAAACTGATCCTTGTTGGCCTCTCCAATTGAAACCATCTCCATCGGTTGCATCATAGCTAGAAGCATTAGCTACTACATAGTATTTACCTGTTGAAAGAGTTATATCATTAAAATCGTAATAAACCGTATTTCCTGATGTACTTTCATTAATTGGATTCAATACGGTATAAGGTCCATTCGTTGCACTACTCAAGATGGATGACATATCTGGTTTTCCATCGGAGATATTTGCATTGACTATGAATAAATCTAATTCATCACCGCCAATAGCATTTTCAATGATAAGATAAATTTTAGCACCAGAAAAAATAGCAGTTGGCCATGTTACATCAAAACTCTGAGCTATTCTTATAGTTGATGAATCAAGAATCTCATCTTTATTCTGAATTGTCTGTTGATAGTCGAAGTACTTGCTTGCAGAAATAGCTGTTATATTATATTGAAGCGAATCTGTGGTATAATCTGTAATACTAGAAATTGTGTAAGTATCTGAATAACTATTATCTGTATTAAGTGATACATTCACTCCTTGATTAACTTGCAGGTTATCTGAAATAATAAAATCATCACCACTCCCATCGGAGTTTGTAATGGGTATGTATGAATATTTCAGTGATTGTTCTAGATTTGGACCTTCCAAACTATTTAGGAACCCATTCTGAGAATGAATTAAGTCATCTTCAATGTTTTTGCTATGGTTATTAATTGAAAAAAATCCATTTGAAATACTATTTGATGTGAAAGGTAAAACGGGGATGATTATAAAAGCTATGAAGGTTAATGATAAGAGCTTTCTAAATCTGAAATAATTTAACAATAGCTTACATCTCTGTTATTCTAACAGACTAATAATATCTTCTAACTTAAATTATTTTTCTATTTTACAGTGATTTTCAGCTGAATTTATGTCTGTTAAGGGATTTTCTATCCTTTGAATGAAGAGAATTGATTTCGGAGCAGTATTCCTTTATTGACTAGTCTGAATATAGATGTAAGATTATCTTCCATTTCATAATCGCTGAATTTCTTAAGTAAGACACTGATAGATGTTTCTTCTTTTTTCTTGACAAATTCTGCAATTCTTTGATCATGTTTCTCCAGTTTTTTTATTTCACCTGATTTTTGTTTGTTAAATTTGAGAGGGAAGTAAATCCATAGATAAAGAGATTCTGAAACCTTATCTTCAATGAGTTTCTTCTTAGAACCGAACACTTCTTTCTTTCCATCCCACACTTTTCCTTTGGTTTTGAAACTATATTCAAACCACATTATCAAGTCAAACAACCTTACTTGAAATTCCTTTATGACTTCATTTGAAGAGAAGAGAAAAACTGTATAGGTTTCTGAACTAGCGCCTGTAACAACAAAATTCCTATATTCGAGTCGTTTAATTTCTCCAGTATCACTACCTCCAAGGGTTTTGCCCATGGTTTCGATAGCACCCAGAAAACCTAATACAAGAGCGGTTTCTATTGCATGTTCACTTCCTATATCTAACTCAAATACAGGTAAGCTAGTTTCAGAATGAATAAATAATATTTTTCGCATAGAAAGAACACTATCTAGCAACCCTACTACTTTAGCTTTACTCTGCACATCTACAATTGGAGCTTTGGATTTCCTGGATCTTGGAATTGCTATTACAGCTATTAAAAGAGTTATTAGGAGAATACCCCCAACAACTATGATAATTATGAGATAAGGGGGAAGTTGTTCAGTTGTTTTGACTTTAACTGTGTACTCAAAACTACTCTGTTCATCAACATATCCAGCTCTGAAGTTTGCTTTAGAAACAGT
>JAGLXK010000198.1 GCA_023132955.1 Candidatus Heimdallarchaeota archaeon | reverse complement strand
TTGTTTGGAACGATTCTTTGAATGAGGGTAGCGAATGGAAGGTTAAAACCAACATTGATACACCCCACTAGTATCATACCCATCCATATCCAAACTACACCTCCTGGTGCAAATGGTGCGATGGCTAAGAAAGTTAAACAGAGACTTGCTATTAAAATAGTGACAGACAAGAAAGTTAACTTTCGCTTAAGTTGTCCTTTCACAGATAGAATAATTGCAAGTATTAGACCACTTATAGCTGCAAAGCTCATCATCATTCCAAATTCTTTTTCGCCTACGCCAAATTCGAAATTCATGTAAGGAACGATCAGTGGGTCTATCATTCCTATCATGAGTATTGTAAATGAAAACAGAACTATAACAAAGGTAATTATTTTGTCAGTAAATGCTAGCCTGAATCCATCTTTTAATCCAGTCCCTACGCTTCGTAAAGTGACTTTATCTTCTGTTTTCTCAGGCTTTAGATTTTTCCTTATAGTAAATAATAAAGCTGCAGATACGAAGTATGAACAACCATCTATTATGAAGGATATATCAAATCCAAAAGCAGCTATAAGAAATCCTGCAAGCAAAGGTCCAATCAATCTGGAAAGCTGGCTGGTTGTTTGAATAAAACCATTAGCGGATAAAAGCTGATCTTGTTTAACTAACATAGGAATACTGGCTGTTTTAGCAGGATAGAAGAATTGTCTAACAGATGAGTTGAAAAGAGCGAATATATACAAATGCCACATCTGTGTTGCCATTATCAGACCAAAAGCAGCTAAAGCTCCTAGAAAATCAGCGATTATCATTACCTTTTTACGGTCAAATTTATCTACAAGGACTCCAGCAATAGGTCCTAATATTAACATTGGAATTAAAGTGAAAGTAGTCATTAAAGCTATTGCTCGTGTTGCTTCATTTTCAGTTAAACTACTTGTAAATACTAACCCCATGAATATTATTGCTACACTTGTCAAATAAGAGCCTACATTACTAATAAATCCTCCAAGAAATAATGCTGAGAAATCCCAACTTCTTAGCAAAGCAAGGGGGTTGGGTTTCTTTTCCTCAGCTGTAATATCATCAGTAAGTTCATTTGCAGGCTGAACATTCTTCATAGCTACACCTTTATCTTCTAATTGAACTATCAGTGGTCAGTCTATTAGAGAGTGTTGAGAAGAAGTGACCACCAAATGACCAATATTCAATTTTAGATGTTTTGTGAGTTCGTTTTGCTTTTTGATACACTTTCATTTTTCATGCATTCCTTTTTGTTTGATAATTTACGATAAAATTCTTGTTTATTAAGGAGTTTTAAAAATCATAAGTTTAAGGGGCTGATACTTAAGTTTATTAGAGAAATGGTTCTATTGAATCAGCTAATTTTATAGTGAATGGTTTCAAAGCAAAAGTGAATAGCTTAAGCTGAAAGGTTAAAGCTGAGATAGAATAAGCTAAACTGCTCTATTCTCAGTTAAAAAACTGGATAGTAAGAAAATTAGCTAAAATTAAATAAAAAAAACCAAAGAGACGTGTTATTTTTCTTTTTTATCTTCAGTTTCTACTTTTGAACACTCATAATAATTTGTTTTCAAATTTCAGGAGGTCCTTGTTCTATAAAGTCAAAACATTCTGTTTTATCTGTGGATTCATCTAATGATTCTACTAACCAAGTAGCTCCAACATCAATATACTCTGATAACAATTCTTCTCGTTTTTGAGAATCAATTCCTATAGTACGAACACTAGCTACAATATCAAAATCCCTCATGTTAGGACGATGTTCTTTGATAAATGAGATAATCTCTAGTAGTGTTTTAGGTGTTGGAATGAAATCATCATTATCCAGTGGTACAACTCCATCCAGCTTCGCACTCCTAATGAAAGGTTTCCTACGAGGCCACGTTCCAGCCCCCCAGATAGGTATTCGCGGAGTTTGTAAGGCTTTAGGTAAGAAAGTTACATTGTCAATTTTATAATACTCACCATTGTAGCTGAATTTTTTTCCACTCCACAGACCTAATAAAACGTCCAGTCCTTCATCCATCTTTTTAGCTCTTATTTTAATATCTGACTCTTCACCAAATGCTGCAAATTCTTCTTCAGGAGGAAAGCCTAAACCTACTCCCAATATTAATCTCCCATTTGAAAAACGATCTAAAGATACAGTTTCTCGAGCTAATTTCCAAGGTCGACGTCTAGGAATTGGAGTAATAGTTGTTCCTAATTTTATTTTTTTAGTTCTAGATGCCATCGCAGTTAATGCTATCCATGGATCTGCTATTTGATGAATTGGATCTTTACTCCCAAGTATCCAATCCCATATGAAATGTCCATTCCATCCAGCTGTTTCTATTTTTTGTGATATATTAACTAAGTTATCAATTGACCCATAAAATTCTCCAATATTGGGGGTGACTATCCCATATTTGATTTTTTTTGCCATAAAACCACAATTTATGAGACATTTTAGAATTATAAAACTATTTTGGGAGAATCTTAAAGTTAAGATAGAAGTACATAAACTTCTTCAACATCAGCTGTTACAAAAGCAAAAGTGAATTGCTTAAGTTGAAAGTTTGAAACTGAGAAAAGAAAAGATAGAGAGGGTTATGATTAAGGATTCACAGCTGGAACTTCTTCGAAATCAGCTGTTTCAAAAGCAAAAGTTTGTTTTTCTTTTGCTCTTTCTTGACTCTCTTTGAATAATTTCATTTCTTCTTCTCGAACTAGAGCTGTTTGATCCATCTTCTTCACTTTGGTTACTATTATGAACATGAGTCCTGATGCAAGAATTTATCTTTTCTACAGAACAATTTTATAGTAAATCTGTTTTTTCTGGAATATGACTGAAAATTCTCAGAAAGAATGGGCTGTAGTTAAGGATGGTTTAGTTACAGATTGGGCATCCAAAGTAGATCCTGATAATCCTTTACCTGAGTATCCTAGACCACAGCTCAAAAGAGTAGGATGGTTAAATCTCAATGGGTTGTGGGATTATGCAATAACCTCTAAGAATGCACAAGAAGTAACTTCCTATGATGGTCAAATCCTTGTTCCTTTTGCAGTAGAATCTGCTCTTTCTGGAGCGAAAAAACCTCTCCGACCTAATCAACTTTTGTGGTATAGAAGGCATTTTGACATCCCTGAAGCTTGGAAAGGACAAAATCTTCTTCTTCATTTTGGTGCAGTTGACTGGAAAGCTCAAATTTGGGTAAATGGGGATTTTGTTGGAGAACATAAAGGAGGTTATGTTCCATTCAGTTTTGAGATTTCCAAGTTTGTAAAATTCGCAGAATCAAATGAAATAGTCGTTTCAGTCTGGGATCCAACAAATAAGGGTAGACAAGAAAGAGGAAAGCAGAGGTTAAAATCTTGGCTGATTTTTTATACAGCTGTTTCAGGTATTTGGGGAACAGTATGGTTAGAACCTGTACCAAAAACTAGAATAGAAAAACTCTTTCTAGTTCCAGATATTGATAATGCACAAATTAAGATTTCTCCCATTTTTGAGAATTTAAAGAACGATGATGAAATCCGAATTAGTATCAAATCACAAGGGAGTATTATAAACAAGGAACTATTCACTGAAAAGAAATCCTATATTTTAAGTGTACCAAATCAAATCCTCTGGTCTCCAGAAAATCCATTTTTGTATGATTTGAGTATTGAAATACTTAGAAAGGGAGAAGTTATTGATAAGGTTGATAGCTATTTTGGAATGAGAAAAATAAGCATCATGCATGATGATTTTGGTTTTCCTAGATTAGCTTTAAACAATGAGATTTTGTTTCACTATGGAGTATTAGATCAAGGATACTGGCCTGATGGTCTTTACACAGCTCCCACAGATGAAGCTCTAAAATTTGACATTGAACTAGCCCAAAAATACGGCTTCAATATGATAAGAAAACATGTTAAAACTGAGTCATCAAGATGGTATTATCATTGTGATAAAATGGGTATGTTAGTTTGGCAAGATATGCCAAATGGAGGTAGTTTTTTTGCAGGTTTCTTAGGATTCTTTTTTGGCGGAAAACTAAGTTTCAGATACGGAAGATATAGGAAATCAGTGAGAACGCAATTTTATGCAGAGCTGAAAGAGATGATCGATTCTCTTTATAATCATCCTTCTATCTTAGTTTGGGTTCCTTTCAATGAAGGATGGGGACAATTCGAAACAAAGCAAGTTACTGATTATGTCCGTATTCTAGATAATTCTCGCTTGATTGATAGTGTTAGCGGGTGGGTTGATAAAAAAACTGGTGATATTATTGATGCTCACAAATATATTGGTCCTGCAATGCCTGAAAGAGAATACTACAGAGTAGCAGTTCTAGGAGAGTTTGGAGGATTAGGTTATAAAGAAGAGGGACATATTTGGAATCCTAAAAAAACTTGGACTTACAAGACACTGAAGACACGTGAAGAACTATCCGACAAGTATGCAGAAATTTTAGTTGAAACATTGGTTTTGAAATATGCAGGTTTAGGAGCTGCTATCTATACTCAGCTTACTGATGTAGAGCAGGAAGTAAACGGATTAATAACCTATGATAGAAAAATTCCAAAACTAGATTTTTCTCGCGTGAAAGCTTGCAATGATCAGCTCTATCAAGAAGATTGAGAAAGAGATTAAATAATCTCCTCAGGTTTTCTTTTATCCTTCTTCAAGTCTTTAGCCCATATTAATGGAATAACTGCAGGAATCATCAGAATGCCTGCAATAATAAATAATAACGGTGGTGGTATGAAGCCCAATTGTCCTGTAAGTGGATCAGGAAAGGTTTCACCAGTTGTTTTTGCTATTATACCACCAATGAAAGGTCCAATGGTCATAGGGATTAAAACAAAAAATATCATGAACAAACCTGCGAATTGACCTCTCTTTTCTTCAGGATACAAATCTTTTGTCCAAGTAAGTACAGCAACATCCCACAACATCATTGCTATCATCATGAAAACTCCGATGATTGCTAGTAAAATGAAATTTTCGTTACCTTTTGGAATTGCAAATAATATAAGAGCTACAGCTTCCAACCCTATTGAAATAAACGCAATCAGCTTTCTTCCTATTTTATCAATCAAATAACCAACGGGAATTGCAGCTAAAATGGCTACAAGTAAAGAAATGAAGATAATCATCGATGATTGAGTTATTGAAAATTCTAGGTGGTATTGTAAATAGATGATAATATAAGGGAAGAAAATATTGAATGCTATTCCTCTGATCATTACTCCAATGAAGACTAAAAGTGCGTTCTTATTCTGCTTAAGTTCTGTTAGACTGAAAGTTGATTTGAGATTTTGCCAATAACTCTTTTCACTAGGTTGTATCTCAGGATCTTTTGCTAGAAAAGCTCCAAGGGTTCCTAGAACCCCTACAACACCTCCTATAATGTAGAATAACGCATAATATCCTAGTTTCTCAATAATTAATCCTGAACCACCATAAACAACTAGTACTGCAACAAGTAATGCTACTTCCATTGCTGCGTTTATTTTTCCTCTGTTATCTAAAGTTGTTACATCAGTAGAATATGCTTTCAGAGCAGCATCATTCGACATAGAACCAAAGAAAGTCATTACACAGTCAAAAAGAATAGCTATAGATACAGCAAGTAAAACGGGTTTCAACAATCCAGCTAATGGAAAAATTGCTGTAGTAATTGCCCAAAGAGGTAAACCAATCACAAAGAAAACTTTTCTTTTTCCTATTTTATCTGAGAGGGCACCAAGAAAAACTGCTGTGAGAGTCGCAGTTATTGCACTCATCGCAACCATCCATGAGATATATGTAGGATTTGCTGCTATCTCATTATACATAAAAACATTGAAATATTGATTTTCAACGCTCCAAGCCATTTCTCCTGCAAAAGTTAATAATACAATTGAAATTGTAGTTCTTGCTGTAAGCCTTTTTCTCATGGAATTTAGGATTTTAAGAAGTTATAAAACTTTTATGCAGAAGAATGCTGATTTTTGTTCATCAGTTAGTTTAATAAGTTAAACTTCATTAGTTAAAATGAGAACAATGACTCAAGATTTAGTACTTGATATTCCTGATATACACTGTAAGAGATGTGCAAACATTATCAAACAAGCACTTGATTTTACAGCAGGAGTGGAAGCTATTGAAATAAACTTTGAAGAGAGAAATGCTTCAGTTTCTATTGATCCAGAACGGATAACAAGTAAAAAAATCAAAACTATAATAATCGCTCTAGGTTTTTCAGCAATGATTATCTAATCCTTTTGAACTTGTAAGATTGTATATCTCAATCTAAAATTTCTAGGTTCTTATATGGATTACGATTTACAGCAAATTTGAATATATAATATCTAAAGAAATCTAAATTTTTGTAAAACCAATAGCTATTATAAAGTGAAATGGTAGGTTAAATTGATGAATATGGATAAACTAACCCTAAATGTAACTGGAATGACTTGTGGTCATTGTCAAATGTCAGTAGCAAAGGCTCTGAAAGATATTTCTGGTGTAAAATCTGCAGAAGTAAATCTAGAAACAAGTACAGCTGTTGTTGAGTATAAATCAGGAAAAACTACTACTGAAGAGATGATAAAAGTTATTGAGGAAGCTGGTTACAAAGCTTCAGTTGCTTAACAGGTTTTAGTAGGTAATATTGTTATAAATCCTCAATAATTATAAGTAAGAAGGGACCCACTTTTGGAAGAAAATGTAGAAAAAAAGACTATCGCTTTGGAAGGAATGCACTGTGCTGCATGTGTAACTAGAATAGAGAAGGCTATATCCTCTGTAAAAGGTGTCGATTCTGCGGCTGTTAATCTGATAAGCCACAATGCTCAACTCATCTATGATCCAGCAATTGCAAAAGAGAAACAAATCATTAAAGCAGTTGAAAAAGCTGGCTATAAAGCCTCTTTTGATGTTGATCAGCTATCATTCATGAAGAATAAACAGTTAATTGACATGCGCTGGAGATTCCTAGCAAGTTTAGTTCTAGCTTTACCTATTTTCATCTTTGCAATGGGTCATATGCCACCCTTTAACCTTTGGTTTCCAGTTTTTGCTGATTGGCTTATGAATACTACCATCTTTCCTAATATGCTTCTATCCAATTTCTTACAACTAATTCTTACAACTCCTATTCAATTCATTATTGCCTATCCATTTTACAAAGCAGCTTGGAAGAGTCTAATAAACAAAAGTGCATCTATGGATGTTCTTGTTGTGCTCGGAACAAGTGCAGCATATTTCTATAGTCTATTTTCTATATTTTATGCAATCAGTAATACAGAATACCATGGTTCAGTGTTCTTTGAAACTTCTGCGATACTTTTAACTTTCATTTTTCTAGGAAAATATTTGGAAGAAATAGCTAAAGGAAGAACTTCTGAAGCTATTAAGAAATTAATAGAATTACGTCCTGATACTGCTTTAGTTGTTCGTAATGGTGAAGAAGTTGAGATACCAATAGACGATGTTGTTTTAGGTGACATCTGTATTATCAAACCTGGAGATAGTATTCCTGTTGATGGAATGATTATTGAAGGGCAATCCTATATTAACGAAAGTATGATCACAGGAGAAAGCGTTTCAGTATTTAAAGAACCTGAAGATTCTCTCATAGGCGGAACAATTAATGAAAATGGTTTTGTTAAAATGGCTGCCAAGAGAGTGGGTGCTGATACAACACTCAATCAGATAATCAAAATGGTTGACGAAGCTCAAACATCAAAAATCCCAATTCAAAAATTAGCCGATAGAATTTCCGCTTGGTTTGTTCCTTCTGTAGTAGTTATTTCTTTAATCACTTTTACAATCTGGTTCTTGTTATTTCAATTTGGGGTTATCAACATAAACACAATTACTGGTGGAGTTTCTGCGGGAATAAGTTCAACATTTCTCTATTCTTTTCTATTAGCTATCACAGTATTGGTGATTTCTTGCCCCTGTGCTCTAGGGCTAGCAACTCCAACAGCCATTATGGTAGGTACTGGTCTAGGGGCACAGAATGGAATTCTTATTCGAAGTGGGGAGGCTCTAGAAATAGCCCGGAATGTTCATGTTGTTCTTTTTGATAAAACAGGAACAATCACTGAAGGGTCACCTAAAGTTACTGAAGTAATTTCTACAACTAGTGATCAAAGTGAGAAAAATATCCTCAGAATTGCTGCATCTTTAGAACAAGGATCTGAACACTCAATAGCTAAGGCCATATTGTACGAAGCTGAAGAAGAGAAAATAAAAATTAGTAACATAGATAACTTTAAAGCTCATCCTGGAAAGGGAATTGAAGCTGAAATAAACAACGAGCATTATTCTTTTGGAAATAGAAAACTATGTAATATTCTAGAAACTTCTATTGAAGATGTGATTGAACAAAAAATGGTCGAGTTGGAAAATCAAGGCAAAACAGTTATGGTTCTAATCAGTGAGAAGAATGTAGTTGGCTTAATTGCCATATCTGACACAATAAAACCAAATTCAAAAGAAGCCATATTGAAGCTTCAAGAAATGGGTTTGAAAGTTGTGATGGTTAGCGGAGATAACATTAGAGCTGCTAAAGCAATTGCTGCAGAAGTTGGTATAGATGAGATACACGCAGATGTTTTGCCAGAAGAGAAAGTAAATGTAGTTTCCAATTATCAGAGCAAAAACCAGAAAGTGTTATTTGTTGGGGACGGGATTAATGATGCTCCAGCGTTAGCTAAAGCTGATGTAGGTATTGCTATTGGATCTGGAACAGATGTAGCCATCGAAACTGGTGAAATTGTTCTTGTTAAGGATGATTTGAGAGATGTTGTAACTGCCATTGACCTAAGTAAGAAAACTATTAGAAAAGTGAAAATGGGTCTATTTTGGGCATTGATATACAATACTTTGGGTATTCCAATAGCTGCGGGAATTTTAGTTCCCATAGGTTTTCTTTTACCAGCTGAATTGGCTGGCTTAGCTATGGCTCTTTCATCAGTATCAGTTGTGACAAACTCACTCTTACTCAAAAGATACAAGAACCCTTTTGTGAGAAAGAAACAATCAAAAAACCTTTAGCTTAATTAGTAGTTCATTATATTGATTTAAGCATTTATTAATCTTCTTGAAGGTCTAAACTACGATTTAACTTATTCTTCGGAATATATATGAGTGTTTTAACACTAAGTGTTTTGATGATAAGCATAGCTCTTGATTTATCAAACAAACAGAAGAAAACCAGTATAGATTTTATTGGATCTGTTACTTTTCCTTCTGGTTATGTTCTACATCTTCTGAAAGGGCTTGATTATACATCCTTTCTCCCATTTATTATGCTCAAACCAAGTAGATTGTTTTTTATCTATTGGCAACCATTCAGAGAAAATTCGTTCTCACTTGAATATCTCTCTGATTTAAGGTCCAGACTAGTTAATAAATATTATATTGGAGATACTATGAAAGTGATTGATTTCCGAATAGATGATTTCAAAGATAAGGAAGGTTATTTGTTCTCTGGTACGTGGGAAAATCAAGGAGATAGGCTAAAAGGTATTTTTGAAACATTTGCATTCAAACACAATGACTTTCTGATTTTATTTGATATCTCAACAGTAGACAAAAATCCTGATGGAAAAGCTATGCAAGAACTTCGAAACATCAGATTAACATTTGAAATGGATGGTAAGTGATTATGTTGATTTTTTATCTATTCTTGGCAACATTTATATATTCTTCAACAATGTTTTGCAAGAGAATAATATCGGGAGTCTCCTAAATGAAAATTAACAAAAAATTGTTCTACATCACATTTATATCTGTTCTAGTGATTTCTTCAATTCCTAATTATACACTTGCAGTAGAAACATTTGCAGATGATCTTCCTCAACTAACTGCAGGAAATCAGGGGGAATACTTGATGGTTTATATAAGAAGTAGTATTTCAAGAGAAGTTATATACGCTCGAAATATTTTCTCAAGAAATATTAGAAAGACTCCAACAGAATTTCAAACTATAGAAAATAATGATACTTTAGTAACCCCTTTGCGTTTTGTACTTGATGACATAACAGTACATATTAACAAAACAGCAATTATAACATTTAATGACATAACTTACTTGTTTATGGCAGCACATGAAATAATTAGTGATAATCTAATATTTTTGGCTACAGATACAACAGACAATGGCAGAACATGGTCAGATTTGTTCTATTTTCTTAATACAACATTAGCTTTTGATTATTTTTATAATTTTGATGTTGCTTATATAGGAGAGAATTTGTATTTTGCTTATAGTTATAACCAAACTATTGCTAAAACCAATGTTTTCCATATAGATCCTGAAGATTACACAGTTTTATCAGAAACTCAAGCTGGCAGTTATTTTGGTGTAGACTTCAAATTATATCCATATGATGGTAGAGTTTACATTTTATCTACCGTTTACATTTATAATGCTGAATTTGTTCTAAGACCACAAGTGAGAATAACCTATACAATAATTGGATATGCTTTTGAAGGACCAACTTTACTCTTCGATGCTCCTCAGCTCCTAACTGATGAGTTCAATCCAACTATGGTTCGTTGGAATGATGGTTTCTTCATGGCAGCTCATGATAAACTTACTTATGTGTTTAATCTTGCACAGGATATTACTTTTGATGAATATTATCTGTGGGGAGCTTGGTTTAAAGATGTTGATGAACCAAATTCTATTGAATATCATACAGTTGTTAGAGATACAGCAGATGGTTATTTCAGAAAAGATCCAAGTTTAGAAGTTTATGAAGGCAGACTCTTCCTCTCTTATCAATATGGTGAAGGAAGTAAATTTGGTAGTGCTGGTACTCCTGACATCACTTTTGCTTTTTCAGCTGATTCTCAAACATGGACAAACGATTTTATCGGTAAAATCAGTGTTCTTCTAAATCCTGGTGCATACTTTGTTGTTGCTACCATTGGTTGTTTTGCCCTAGTAGTTCCATTTGTCTTCTTTTATAACAAGTATAAGAAAGGAAAGTAATTTCCATCTTACACTAATTTTTTAGTTTTTATTTGATAAGTTTTTTAAATCCTCAAGGTACAGTTTAATTATGCCTAACAATGCATTCAATATGTTTGTAATTATTTTGGGCTTTAGTTTATTAGGAATGCCTATTATCTTTATATCTCTAAGCACAGCTCCACCTGGTTTGAATGAGTTTCAAAGCACAATCACAATAAATTCTGTACCAAGTGATTCTCAAAGCGCAATTTATCTTAATAATACTGCAATTATTAATGGAAGTACAATTAATATTTGGGATGATATATCTGGTCTTCCTGAATTATCAAATATTTATAATATCACTCAGCTAATTCTAAACGAACAAAGTTTTATGGAAAATGTAACCATCGAAGATTACAGTGGATTCAGCAAGTTGGTTCATGTTTTTATCCTTGAAATGACTATAGTTAATGCTCCTACAAGCGGAGTTGCCAGAGAAAATTATGCTGATTTATTTGGATCAGATAACGGCACATTCATTTCTTGGATGTGCGCACCTGATGAATGGAATTCCTCCTATTATACTGAACCTAATTACCCAGATATTAACAATACAATTGATGCAGTTTATTTGAACTATGGTATCAGTTTAGAATATGAGATTACAGTCAATTTCTATGCTAATATAGATATTAATGGAACTCAATATATGTTGGAGTTTGTACGTTTGATTTACTTAAACACTTCAGGAGATGTGCTTTTCTTTCTTACAAACGAAACTAATTGGGCATCTGCATAGGCTGTCTTTCTTTAGAAGAGAACGTTACTATGACATCCGAATGGAGACTCATCAATTTAGGTGAGATTGAGTGGATTGACACTCAAGCTATTTATCATGCTCTAGCTCTGGTTCAAGATCAATTTGATACTCCCAATACATTACTGATTAATTGGTCGAATAAACCATTTGTATGTGTTGGTCTTCATCAAATTATAGATAATTCGATTGAAAAAGAGTATATTAAATCACAAAATCTACCAGTAGTTAGAAGAGGATGTGGAGGAGGGTCTGTATTTCTTGATTCCAATCAAGTTTTTTATCAAATAATATGTAGAAAAGAAGAGTATAACTTTGATTTAAGAAATTTTTATGAGTTTTTTTTGAGACCAGTTGTAGAAACATATCGATATTTCAATGTACCTGCTGAGTATTCGCCAATTAATGATATTGTGGCTCAAGAGAAGAAAATCAGTGGTAATGGGGCAGTGACATATGGTAATTCAAGAATCTTAGTTGGTAATTTTATTTTCAATTTTCCATCAAAAGAGATGTCTAAAATACTTAAGGTTCCTGATGAAAAATTCAGAGACAAAATTGCTAAGTCATTAGAGGAGCGTATGGGGAGTTTTTCTTATTTTCTAGAAAATCCACCATCTAAGGAAGAAGTAATTCAAAAGTATATAGAACTCTTTCAAGAAAAAATAGATGTAAACTTGGAAATTGGCACGCTTTCAAAAATTGAGAAAGAAAAGATTGTAGAGATAAGAAATTTGTATAAACAAAATGAATGGCTAGATTATGTAGAACATGAGAAAAGAACTATGATTCAACAAAAAATCATGGGTGGTACTTATTTTACTTTTTCAGAGAGGAAGTTTCATGGAGGATTAGTCCAGCTTTTTATTCATTTTGAAAATAACCAAATATCAGATTTGGTAATCTCTGGAGATTTCACCATCTCTCCGCCTTTAATTCTTTCAGAGTTGCAGAATCATCTTATAGGTCAAGAAGTAGAAAGTACTATTTTAATAGAGAAAATTAAGCTGTTTTTTAGAGACAAAAAAGTAGACCTACCAGGCATCTCCTTTGAAGAATTAGTAAAACTGATAATTGATACGTATAAAAAAATCAAGCAATAAAATCACTCCTTCTTAAAAATTAGAATATTTTCTTTCTGCATTATATTGTAAAGTCCAAATATGATTTTATCTATATTTTTCTCTAATTCATAATTCATCTCTTTGAAAATTTCGATTGTATTCTCTACTGTTTTAATCTCTTCTTTATCAACTCTAGCATTACCAATTATAATTGTACAATATTTTCCAGATTTGAGGACTCGATCCATCACCTGATATGCTTTTTTCATATCTTCATTATATAATTCTATTTTCTTTGAACCTTTACCTCTAACACCAATAAAATCTTCTTTTATGGTGTCTAGATTGAGTCCCAAAGATTTTAGAGCATGCTTATCGTTATCCACATAATCTAAAGCAATAGAATAGGGGGGAGAAGTAATAATTCCATCAAAATGATTAGCTGGAAGCTTCAGCCTTCTAACATCATTATTATATATTGAAACTTCACCTAAAGTGAGATTATTTTCAATAATGCAATTATCATAATCTGTAACTGAGGTTAGCATTTTATTTGCATTAACTAGAAATGAATTTGAAAAATCTTTTTTTCTTCTTCTACCTTTATCACTATGAGCTATTAATTCTGCAACCTTAAAAAAATCCCTAATTTCAGATTTTTCTATTTGTGAGATTTTATCAGAGATGTTTTCTTCAACATTTTCGTTCTTGTAATCTAGGATATTTTGGATGAAATCTTCCAATTCCAATTTTAGTTGTGAAACATATTTATGGGAATTCGTCTTTACTTTCGAGACGAGAAAACACACTTCTGATATATCAATTCCAATACAATTTATTCCAAGTAACTGAGCTTCAAGGGCTGTAGTTCCACTTCCAATAAAAGGATCGAGAATTGTATCGCCTGAATTGATTTGCATACAATTCAATAGAGCTCTTATCATCTGAGGATGGAATTTTCCTTTATAAGGGTAAATCCAGTGAGTTAGATATTGATTAATTGATCTAGTTATATTGTTTGATACCAACTTAGAATAAAGAGTAATTTGATCATCAATTTTCTGGAAATATGCTGTACTTCTGTTAAATTTCTCTTCATCAGGAATCTCTGAGGCAGTGAAAGTTCGAAGACTATTTTGAGTAGAGTATTCTACACCAAAAGATTCTAGTTCCATCATAGCTAAACCTAATTCATAGATAAACTGAACATTCCAAAATAATTCAAGATTTCTCTCATTTGCTAGCTTGTCCATTCGATTCCAGTCATCCCAATCTATTATTCTTCTCTTGTGACATTAGTATAGTTACTTTTTAATTTTGCTCACCCTCCTTAGAAGGGGAAAGATTTTAAATAAACCTAAATATTCCTCTGTGTGATGAATGAAATACATGTTTTTTGGGGCTTATACATAGCTTCTGCCATTATAGCAGTTTCAATGCTAGTCTTATTATTTTTCGTATCTGCTCCTTATGGTCGTCATATACGCGAAGGATGGGGGCCTTCGATAAGCTCCAAATGGGCTTGGATAATCATGGAATCACCAGCGATAATTATCTTCATCATTTTATATGTTATAAGTGACAGAAGAACTGAATTGGTTCCAATAGTTCTTTTAGTTATGTGGATGCTTCATTATATTCAAAGGGATTTGATTTTTCCCTTCTTTCTGAGAACCAATAAAAGAATGCCATTACTTATCCTATTGTTTGGCTTAATTTTTCAATCATCAAATACCTACATTCAAGCCAGATGGATATTTCATTTTGCTGATTCATCATCATATACAATTTCATGGTTAACAGATCCAAGATTCATAATAGGTGCAGTATTCTTTATCTTTGGATATATTATCAATAGACATGCAGATTTAGTTTTACGTGCATTACGAAAACCAGGAGAAAAGGGATACAAAATTCCCTTTGGAGGAATGTACAAATACATATCGAGTCCTAATTATCTTGGAGAAATCATCATGTGGATTGGCTGGGGTTTAGCTGTTTGGAACTGGGCTGGATTATTATTTGTTTTCTGGACATTAGCTAATCTTCTACCTCGAGCAAGATCTCACCACATATGGTATAAAGAAACTTTTCCAGATTATCCAGAAGAAAGAAAAGCACTAATACCTTTCATTTACTGATTTTTCAAGCAATATGTTTCAAAACATCTTCTTCTTTTACTATTCTGTAATTTGGTTTATAATTTCTCCTGAAAACAGCTGAATGACGTACAAGTGGTATCTCTGAAATTTTTTCAGCTTTTGAAATCAGTTCAAGGACAAAATTTAACCATTGAAATAATCTTCCATATTTTCGTTTTCTTCCGTATTTTATCTTAATAATACCCCTTTCATATAATTCTATCAATTCAAGCCATCTTTGTAGAAATAGTTCAGTATTTGTTGGTATTTCTTTTGAAACTTTTAGCATTAATGACCAGATAGCTGCAGGATCATCTCCTATTATTTTTTTCCAGACTCTTAGGTTGAGTCTTACATATTTTGTTTGTAAATCCAGCAATTCATACAAATCTTCATTATCTAATGGTTCCCCTGAACTAGCAAACTCTTGGAACAAATATTCCATGATTCTATTCTCACTTCCAAGGTGTTTCAAATGTACCCAACCACAAGTGCCCTGCATAAGAAACTTGTAAATGTCTCTCCACTTTAATTTTGGATGGTTCTGAATATGAACGATCAAAGGATTTTCTTTCAATCGCTCGTCTTCCATATCATCACTTAGAATAACATGAATTCTGGATATCTTCCGATTAAGTCTTCGAAAGAATTCAATTTTATCCATTTTATATCGAGTAATATATAGCAATATACTAGTAAAATCTTTTCCTTTGAAGCGCTTGAGAAAAATATGTGCAATGCCGTTAGTTCCTGTAATTTGAAAGAGAAAATAATCTCTTTCCCTTTTTCTCTTCACCATTTCTCTAAATTTATATATGAGAATGTTCAATTTAAGCTTGTATGAGTGAAATATTTTGTCCTAATTGTGGTAGTAAGCATACAGCGAAAGGTAAATTTTGTGAATATTGTGGTCATGATTTAGAAGATGTGATTCTTCAATATAAGAATGAGAAACTCCCTGTTCGTTACCAAGCTCCTGTTCAACAAAGTGGACCAATTCAACAAATCCCCCAATATCGGCAACAATCTCAACAAAGAGACTACTATGACGACCGAAGACATAGACATAGTGATAGAGGATTCTTTGATGTACTATTCAGTATACTCTTCTTCTGGATGTGTTGCGGTCCCAGATGTGATTAAGCAGAACGAAATTTTCCTTTTTATTGTCAAATTATTTGAAATACTTGTTGGTAGAAAAAAAAAGAAAAAGAGATTATCTTCTTCTTTTGAAGATAAATAAGCCTGAAAGAGCAATTAGCGATAAAACTACATAAACGAAATTGAATGGACTTTCTTCAGGAACTGTTTCAAGAATTTCATCAGGATAATCACTTGAATCATTAGGATTCGTTCCATGAGCAACCTCCCAGCTATCAATATGAGAATCACCATCTGTATCGTTTGAAAATGGATTGTAATCATCTAGAAGAAATTATCAGAGACAAAGCATGAGTTTCCAATTTGAACTTATTTTGTGCTTTATTAAACTTAAATATGAAATTCTCTAGCAAATATTAAAATAATCTTATTAGTTCAATTAATCAGTATGGTTTTCAAGATATTTATAAGAGGATTCCGAAATATTGGAAGAAAGATTAAATCTATTAAATTACGTTGGATATATCTAGATTTAGATATTTCTCTTAATGAACGTCCAGAACCACCCAAGAACTTTATTACTAAAAGACTTTTTCCTACAAAGATACTTAACCTTGCTTTTCTTGATAATTACTTCAATCGCTTAGCAAAGGTCAGAACTCTAGAAGGAGTAGTTCTTCATTTACGTACAATTCCTGATGGAAATGCTAGATTACAATCACTTAGAGATCTTATTTTAAGATTTAGAGAAAAGGGGAAAAAAATAATTGTTTATGCAAACTATTACGATACCCTAAGTTATTATGTAGCAACAGCTGCAGACACAATTTTCCTACAAAACGGTGGTAGTATTTCAATTATTGGTTTTCAATTGTCAAGACTACATATGAGAGATGTCTTAAAGAAGTATGGTTTTTATTTCGATGCTATCTCTATTTCTCCGTATAAATCTGCCTTTGACATGTTTATTAGAACAGATATTTCTGATGAAGATAGAGAACAATATCAGCTTATTATCGATTCTTCGTTTGAATCATTAGTTTCTGATATGAGTCTTTCACTTAACAAATCTCAAGAAGAAATTATTGACATTATCAACAATGCTCCATATACTTCTGAAGAAGCTATTGAAAAAGGTCTTGTAAAAGAATTGACAAATGAAGAAAAATTGATTGATATAATTACGAATAAGTATTCAAAATACCGTAAATTTAAACTTGTTACTTGGAAAAAATCACTTAAAATGCTTACTATTCCTCATCCTCCCTCATCACGAAAAAAAATAGCGATAATTAGTGTTGAAGGAACAATAGTTGATGGTAAAAGTAAGAAACCACCTGTGAAGTTACCTATCCCTATCTTTGGTGATATTCAAACAGGAGATCAAACTGTTGTCGAGCAAATGAGAAAAGTTACTAGAGATAAGAAAGTCAAAGCTGTTGTTTTACATGTTAATTCAGGAGGAGGATCTGGTGCTTCCTCTGAAGCTATGCGTTCTGCTTCAATTGAAATAGTAAAAAACAAACCTTTAGTTGTTTACTTCAACGATGTAGCTGCTTCTGGAGGATATTTCATCTCAACTGGAGCTAGTTGGATTGTTGCTCAACCTATGACTTTAACAGGTTCTATAGGTGTTTTATCAGGAAAAGTGATAACTCAAGAAGCATTAAAAAAACAGGGAATCAACAGAGTCTTCCTTAAAAAAGGAGAAAGAGCAGGAATTTTTAGTTCTGAAAAATCTTTTACAGAAGAAGAGCGAAGAATTGTTGTTAAGCAAATTACTAGTTTCTATGACTTGTTTCTAGAACATGTTGCTGAATTTAGAAAGATGGAAAGAAAAGAGTTTGAACAACATTGTGGAGGAAGAGTTTGGACTGGAGAAGATGCCAAAGACCTAGGATTAGTAGACGAACTAGGAAGTATTACTAAAGCAATAGAAAAAGCAGCAGAATTAGCACATCTAAAGCCAGAAAAATATAGAATAGTAGACATTTACAAATCTAATAATGAAGCACCTATTTGGTATAAAGATGGGGAAATTGATCTAACTTTAGAGGAGTGGCTAAAACCTTTTAAGAATACTCATATATGGCTGATTTTACCTGAGGAAATAAAGATAAAATAAGCTTCATTCTTTCCTTTTTTTTAATACAAAAACGAGTTTAGACAGCTGAAATTTCAGTTCTAGTATTTTGCTTTTAAAGACAAGCTTTCACAGTCGATTCTTCTTTTCGACTGTTATTTTCTAATAAAAACATGGCTTTTTCTTCCTCTAGTATTGATTTTCCTCTTTTCTTTCCTTTGTAATTAAATAACTTAACAGAACTTTCGACAAAACTAACCACTATTTATACCAGAAAACCCACCTCCTTTGCAAAGTGTAATACTTACAGAGAGATTCCATAAGAGGAATGAACAATCCAAGAAATTACCTTTTGCTAGAAAAATGATGAGTAGAAGTAATCTCAAGAAAAGCCAATCGCTTATAGAAACAATGGGTCATATAGCTGATTCTCTTGAAGTTACTATAGCTCAAATAGCTCTTAATTGATTAATTAATTTTCATGGAGAAACTGTTGTAGCTATTCCTGGATCAACTAAACCTAAACAAGCAGAACAAAATTGTCAAGTTATGAATTTCAAACTAACTAAAACAAAACTTAATGATTTAGAGGGACTTTCCAGAGATTTTCTTTAATCTCTTCCTATTTTGGTTCTCGTTTCATTCCCCAATGTTGTAGGTTTGTATTAGTAATTTTTCCTTCTTTTACAACTTCAAACCCATATTTCTGATACATTGGTATGTTCGTTTTAGTTTGGGTTTCAAGAAAACAGATAATTTTTTTATCATCAAATCGTTCAAACATTGGTTTAAGTAATTTGCTTCCGAATCCTTTACCTTGCATTTCTGGAATTACTCCTATAGGGGATAATTGATGATATGGTGGTTGTATGATAGAATTTCTAAAATCAGTTGTATAATGGTTTATTTCATTAAATTTAGTTATAATCTCTCTACCTATTTCACGATAAAGTTTCATTCCACCTGAGAGCATCCCTCTCCAATTGCTTACATGAGCTTTCTTACCAGGTAACCAAATAGCAACTCCCTCAAAATCGTTAGATGTGGAATATACTTCTCCATACTTTAAACCATACTTAATCCGAAATTGAAAATAGGTTAGTAGATTTTGAAACCTGGTAGCTTCTTCTTGGAAAACAGTATTACTTAATGGATCATCCATGAAAGCTAAAGTAAGCGTTTCTGCTGCTTTTCCAATATCCACTTTTCTCACTGAAACTAAACTAGATAAGAGTTCTTCCATAAACCCTTCTTACATTTGTACTTTATTTATCTATCCAAACAATTTTACTATACCAAAATTTACTTGGTATTTTTTTTCAATAAACACAAATCATGTTCATCTTGGATCCCTTTTGAGATTTGCATAAAGATTTATAGAACTTCAAAATTCTTACTGTCATGACTAAATTTAAAGTAATTAGAATGGTTAACCAAAGACCAACAAGATATGACATGAATTTTTTACAAATTCTTTAGAAGTGCCTGAAGCACATCATGGGGATGCCACATCCCCTCCTACATCGCCCACATCTTCTTACTAAGATGCTTACGGTTCGCTTTTGGAAGTTCGTTGGATATAGCCCCAAGGACCACCATAGTACTGGTGCATAGCTATAATCCTTCAAGGTATAAACTACACTACCCTATTTAAATACCAAAAAAATATACAAAAACAGGTTATATTACAATAGCAGAATTTATGTAAGCATTTGAAAATGAGGTACAATCATCTCTCGACTCTGGTTGGAAAGTTATTAACTGTGATCAAGAAAGTTTTGCATCATATGCATTTTTACAAAAAGATTAGTCATAATCTTTGCTTCTTTTTTTTATTATTATAGATAGATAGTTTATTTGTACCAGATTAATTATCCAAAAAACACTTTGGCAATTTCGTAGGTTTCTTTATCAACAGTTTTAGATTCTTTGACTCCCTCTTCAATTGTTACAGCTCTTATCTTAGTACCTTGAAGAGAGGTCATCATACCAAACTTTCCTTCATGAACCAAGTCAACAGCTGCTATACCATACTTAGTTCCTAAGATTCTGTCATATGCAGTGGGAGTTCCTCCACGTTGAACATGTCCTAGAACTACAGCTCTTGATTCAATTCCTAGACGTTTTTCTATCTCTCTTGCGACGAGATCCCCTATACCCCCTAGACGAATATTTCCAAAATTATCTTTCTCTTTAGTTTGTATTTCCCATCCCTCTTCTTTGAGTTGATATCCTTCAGCTACTACTACAATGGAGAAGAATTTTCCTCTGTTCATTCTTTTTTGTATTTTGTCAATTACATCATTCATATCAAACGCTTCTTCAGGAATGAGTACTATATCAGCTCCTCCAGCTATTCCCGCATATGTTGCAATCCATCCTGTGTGTCGACCCATTACTTCTACGACCATACATCTATGATGTGACTCAGCTGTCGTATGTAATCTATCGATTGCTTCTGTAGCTATAGATACAGCTGTATCGAATCCAAAAGTCATGTCAGTTGCACAAATATCATTATCAATAGTCTTAGGAACCCCTACTATGGGTATACCTCTCTCGTGTAATTTTTGAGCAACACTTAATGTATCATCTCCTCCAATTACTACAAGTGCATCAAGATTTAATTCCTTGAAATTTCTTACAGCTAAGTCATATCCCCCTTCTTCTTTCTCAGGATTAGTTCTAGATGATCCAAGAATAGTTCCTCCAAGGTGTAAGATGCCTGAAAAATCTTTTCTTTCCATCTCTATGTAATCTAGAGCCATGAGACCAGCCCATCCATTTTTTATTCCGATGAATTCATAACTGTAATAGTCTACCCCTTTCCTACCTACAGCTCTGATAACAGCATTTAAACCAGGGCAATCTCCTCCACCTGTTAATAGACCTATTTTCATGATACTCAACAAAAAAACATCAGTTAAGAAAAATTAAAAACATTAGTATCTACGTGAAGAAACTTTTTATCTCTGACTGATTGAAATAAAAGGAAAAAATGAAAAAGAAAATGAGTTTATTTTCTTTCACAAAAAACTATCATTTCTTTGTTAAAAGCAATTACGCGTTCTACTTGTTCATTGATTTTCCAATCAACTACATTGTTTCTCAAATCTTGAACAGGATTCTTTTCTGCAACTATAGTTGAACAGTTGAAGTAGGAATATTCTTCGTCTAAGGAGAAAAAGGCATCAACGGAATAATGATCAGAACCAAGGTTTGCAGAAGGAGTGTCTCCAACAGTTGCATTGATCATCCTATCAGCCCAAAACTCATTAACTAAAATGTAATCAATTCTACCCCAGTATTGTGGCTCCCAATAACCAAAAGAAAATCCTGGGTCGTTAGGATACAATTCTCTGAATACATCAGTAAAATTATGTATCTGAGAAGAATGAATTCCATAAATTGGATCCTCTGGATAAAGGAACATCCTCAAAGGTCCGTCTCCAAGCCATCCTAAAGGTGCTAAATCTCCTACATCTTCAGGTGAATGTGAGTTAAAATCACCTATGACCATTGCTGGAACGTCCCCTAAATCATCTAGATAATTAATCATAATCTCTGCTTCAGTTTCTCTCATTTCTGTGGTATTAGTAGCAGGTGTTGGACTGCAACATTTTCCATGATAACCAAGGATATGAGTTACCACGCCATTGATATCTATAACAGCATCAAAGAAATCACGATAAAGTGTTACATCGGGGCCAGCATCTGATCTCCATGTGTCTATCTGGAAGAAATCTATAATTGGATACCGACTTATGATTGCTTCACCATTAGTCGTAGAAAAACTTGTAGGGCCAAGTTGATCTGCTCTACCTTCAAAAGGTGCTTGTTCATAGTAATACCCACCAACAGTATTGCAAATATATTTCAGAACAGAGTTATTATCATCATCTAAACCCCCAGTTTCAACCAAAACAGCTATGTCAGGATTTTCTTCCATAATAACGTCCAGGTATTCATCCTCTTTCCCGCTTTCCCAGATATTATAATTCAAAACCTTGAAAACATCCGTTGGAGGAGGATCAACAGTATTATCTACCGTAACCCAAAATTTTATCTCTGCGAAATTTCTTTTTTTATCAAATGCTTTAATAAGAATTGTATGTTTTGTTCCATCTTCATATTGAGTAGTATCCCAATCATATGTGCTTTCTTTTGAGACAAGAACGTCATCAATGTAGATTTTATATGAACCCATTCCCGAAGGATTTTCACCAAGATCTGTAGCATTAATTGAGATTTCAGTTACTCCTGAAACTATTGCAAAAAACTCTGGCGTATATTCATTTATTTTGGGAGGTATAGTTTCACCAGTAAATATGACTGCAAGTGGGATTGAAGTTGCTAGAACAATTAATGTAGCTCCACTTATCATGATAATTAAATTTTTATTCATTTGCTATCACTTGAAAGAATTTAATTTTTTTTATTTTCTATTAACAGAGAATTATAATTCTCAAATCAAATGGTAGTAAAAGGCTATTTATGTATTTTGTATGAATGCTATATATTAATCACAATGAAAACAAGAAAAAGAAAAGTAAGAAATTTTATCCTGGAAGAATCTATATTTAGAATGAAAAATGAAAAAATCAATCTAAGATTTATTGCTTTTAATTGACAATGTAACTATTCTTTTTGGAGGACAAGGTTTTTCTATCTAGAAGAACATAGTTTTACTATTATGTCAGAAAATCATGTATTCTGTCCAAAATGTGGAGAACAGCATAGTACATCAGGCAAATTCTGCTCGTTTTGTGGTGAGAATTTAGCTGATACAATTCTTCAATATAAAGATAAAAGATTACCAGTAATGCTAACTAATTCAGTCCAAGAAAATGAAGAAGAACCACAAGAAAAGGTGAAAAAATATCCTTCAGGAAGTCCCTTACCTGAACCTAGAAGCGCAGGAAAAGACACTGAACTTCTTGGGCAAAAAGGTGGTATTTTGGATATGATATTTAGTTTGTGTTGTTATAGCTAGTCTTTCACATTTATCTGCAAAAACCTTTTATTTATAGCCTCACTCGTACTTTTTGATATGTCACGCATTATTTGTTCTAACTGTGGAACAGTTTCACAAGCTGAGTACAAATTTTGTGTAGCCTGTGGAAGCGATCTTAGGGGAGGAACTAAAACAGATTTTCAAGCTCCCCAAATAAAACAAGATACGTTTTTCTGCCCAAATTGCAATCAAGAAAATTTCGTTGATAATTACAATTGCAGTGATTGTGGTGAAGACTTCAGTAAATATAGGATAAGAGCAAGTTTTTCTGAAACAACAAAGAGTCGAACTGGGGTTGTTAAAGATGTAATAAAAGCAGAATTACCTGGATCCACAAGGAATTGGACAATAATGATCGTTATCACAGTAGTTGTTCTCATAGGCGGTGGAATTTTTATGTGGTGGTTAATGAAAGCATTGTCAGGGAGTTGGTGAAATTTCTGAGACAAATCATTCAAAGCGTGGAAAAACCATAAATAAAATAATAATAGTTTTTTCTGGCTTAAGTTTTATAATTCTTAGTATTATCGCAGCTCTAGCCTTTAATGTATGGTATCTAGATTTAGGGGGTTTACTTCCAGTATTTGCCGCATTTATTTTTGGTTTGGTTTGGTTAATATCAACCATTATATGGTTTTTATCAAGAAGACAAGTGAAATACTCAAGATGAATTAAGAATAAAAATCAAAAAAACTGTTTTTTTCATTGATTCTTATTTTATTTGTAATAAAATGTAACTTGTTTGAACAGATTGCAAAAATAAGGAAAAGGGAAGAAAAGAAAAAAGAGATTATTTTTTCTGTTTTTTATGTACAATATATACTACGCTTAAAACTGCTAGAATTGGAATAACAATGCTTATGCTTGCTTCTTTAACTTTTACTTGATTAGCAGCTTTAAAACCACCAGAATGATAATTATCTTCGCCTGAAGTATTATTTGCCATGAAATTATAGAGAACATAAACATCAAAATATTCGTCTTCGATATCTGTTAGATTTAAGGCAAAGTCGCAAGATTCACTCCCACCTTCAGTATTTATATCTGGGAGAGTAAGATTTTGGTATGCTAAGTATGGGTATCCTCTAATTTCGACGTCTATATGTATAGCATAGAAAGCTACTATATTATCACCAGTTGTTCCAAAAGCATCAGCTGTCATTGTTACACCTATTTCAAATAAATCTCCTTTTTTGTAAGTTTTCAAAGCAACATCAGCTTCAAATGTATATTCTGTTCCATTTGCGTGTCCTACTGTCCATAGTTTAGGCAAAGCTAGAATCTGAGTAGGCAAGAATATTAATAGTAATGTTGCATATATTAAATGCAAATATTTTTTCTTCATTTAGTGCACCAAAAGAGAAGTTTTCTTCTGAAGTTAAAAAGGTTTGGAGGACAAGTTAGTAATTAGAAAAAAAAGGAAAATGAATTTAGTTTTTCTTTTTCTTGAGTACAATTATCGCTATGCTTAGAACTGCTAGAATTGGAACAATAATGCTAGCATTTGCTTCTTTTACTCTTACTCTACCAATTCCCCAAATCGCTCCATAACCATCTGGATCTTCACCTTGTGTATTATTTCCTTTGAATGTCCATTGTGTCATAATATAAAAATAATCATCTGTTATATCTGATAGATTAAATGTAAAGGTTGTAGAGCTACTCCCACCTTCAGTATTTATATCTGGGAGAGTTGTATTTTGTTCAGCAAAGTATATATCCCCTGAGAGTGAAACATCTATTTTTATATCATAGAAAGCCACAATAACAACATCTAATGTTCCAAACACATCAGCTGTCAATTTTAAATCAAATTCAAATAAAGTACTAATAGTGTAAACATTTGGAAAACTAGCAGACATAGTATATTCAGTCCCATCAGTCTCTGTTTCGGTTAATGTAGTAGAATCTGCTAAAATTTGAGTAGGTAAGAAGATGAGTATTATTAATGCAAATAATATACTCAAATATTTTTTTTTCATTGAGTGCACCAAAATGAATGTACTATTCTAGAATTAAAAAGGTTTTGTGAAATCTCTTTAGTAATAAATAAGTAAATGCTCACTTTGGAAAATTTTACACGAACAGCCTTCTGAGTATAGCTAGTTTACATAATAAATTAGTAGAGAGAATTCTCTGAGTTATCCTAGAACCTAAATATCCACATTATCTATTAAATAAAGCGCTAAGATTTCAGCAAAGATAATTATTTTCTGGAAAATTGGATCAATTAAGCTGATGTCAATATTACTAGTATCTAATGCAAATATGACGAAATATCCAATAAGTAAGACTATCACAATTATTGAAAAGAATATATCCCAAATAGTATCTACTTTACTAATTTCTTTCTGTTTGTCTTTCTTCTTCTTTACTAAACTAGATATTTGAACAAAAGCATTGAAAGCTGCAAAACCACCAATGAATGATGATGCTCCAATTATATGAAGTACTTTAAGCTTAGGATGATCTGAAGGAATAGCATCACATGCAATCCCAAAAGTAGTTATGAGTGACAGCACTCCTTTTACATGCCACATGTACAGTTTTCTATTAAGAAAATATAGTATAGTAACAGTTAGAAAAAGTGCTGCACAAAGACTGAAACCAACCATTATGATTATCATTGATGTTGTATTAGAGGAACCCAAAAAACTCTCTATTCTTCCAAGATTGCTGATATGCTCACTAAAAAAATGATATTTTTCAGGATAATAGGCTATTGCTAAGAAGAAAGTCAAAGTCAAGAAATAAGCCATGAAAATAAATAAATTCTTAATAGTAATCTGTATTCTTAAAGGAGGTTCATATTCTCGAAGCTTGAACATAGCAAGTACTTTAACCTTTGAGATGTTTAAGTTTTTCTGAAAAAAATTCCATTACCACCCCTAAAAGTGTTAAAATAAATAAAAAAAAAGAACCAGTTTGAAAAAAATTTACCTCAAATAATTTTCATATATTTGATGTATAATTAGCTCCATTGCATGTTTATGTAATTAGATATCCCAGAAGAACATTGGAATATTTCAGTTAATGAAAGAGAGGACAATTATTTAATTAGAAAACCTACATTAGGACTAATGTAATATGGTTTTTTGTTTGTTTTTTTACAGAAATCATCAAACGAGTTATTCCAAACTATATCATCTGAAATAAGAATTCCTTTTGTTTTCAAAACATTAAATACTTCTTCATATTCAAACATCATACAATCATAAGAATGATCACTATCATGTAAGAAGAAATCTATTTCCTTTAATTCCGAAATCAAGGGAGGTAATTCTTCCTGACTCTTCCCCTGAATTAGTGTCCATCTATCACGCAAATTCTTGGGAATTACCCAACCTGGTTTTTTGCCTTTAGGAATCTCTGCTCCTCCTTTATCTTGCCAAAACGTACCATTTTTATAACTTACACCTTTGATTTTTGGATAATCTATAGAATAAAGTCTACCTTTTTTGTTTTTGTGCAAAGCAAGCAGAATAAACGCAGAGCTGATTCCATTACAAACACCAGTTTCCACAAGAACTTCAGGTTTAAATTTCCTAATCAGGCTGTATACTCCTTTACCAATGTTAAGATTAATGGCACCCCAACGATAAGAATTCCATATATTAGTTCTTTCCTTTGGATTCTTACGAAATTTTTTTCTCTTTTCACTTAAATCCTTTACAAGATTTATTACTTCAGATTCATTTAAGTAACTTAACTGTTCACTTTTGTTACTAAAAACATTTTTTATAGAACTATTATTTATGATATTTTTTCTGAATAAATTTGAATGATATTTGTAAATAAAGAAAGAGATTAGTTTTGCTTTTTTCACTTTGTTAGAGACGAAATCATTCATTACAAACCTTGAGTGTCTTAAAGAATATATATAGTTTTGTTAGAAACAGAAGAATCTTGATTTTTAAAATCATGTCTTTTATTAGCTTCTCCAATGATAACTTGAATTTTTTCATCAAAAGTTTTGTTATTTCCAAGAATCTCAATAGATATATGCAATTATAGTAAAAAATTAGAATCTATTATTTTAGATTATAAAGGTGAAAGACTACCTATTAAAATAAATAACGCCATGCCGGAAAGAAGGATCATGACCATAGATGAGTATGAGAAGTATTATCTAAAAGAAAAATCAAAACTTGATACAGGCAAGTTAACCCCAGAAGAATAGGATAGCCAAAGAAGACTGGACTTCCATGATCTACTTTGTTCAGGTTGTGATTGTTAACCTAAATTTGTCTTCAAGTAATTTCATAGTAACAACTTTGACACAGTTTAGTTTTAAATTAAAAAAAAGAGAAAGAGTGAAAGATGTTCAGCCAAGATTTAGATATCTTGTCTGCTATATGTTGCATAATCATACTGATGAAGTCTGTGATGTCCCTGGTTCCACGGAAATGGTTCAACTAATATTATGACTAATTCATATGGGTAAGGTTGACTACTTGTTGCTTTATCAAAATCCTCAGGCAATCTCCTATACATAATAAATCTACCTTGTGGTGAATATATTGCTCCTTCATCGTTGTATGGTCCATAGGTTAACTGTGTAATTTGCGTTCCATCTGAGCTTACCACGAATATATGGTTATTGCCATCTGTTGCTCTATTACTTCTCATAAGAAATGAGTCTCCATCAACTGGATGGTAATTTTCCCAATAGTTAAGATATGAATCTTCTAGTATCATTTTTTCGTTTGTTCCATCTATATCAATTGTGTGAATATTACCATCATTCCAACTCCAGATTACTGTGTTTCCATCAGCTAAAATTAGAGGGAATGTACGTTTAGGAAATGCTTTGATTGTTATTACATCGGATCCGTCAACATTACTAGCCATGAGTGTTGTGGGATTATTCCAATATGTTGCATGACCCCATACAAGTTTGTTGCCTGTAGGTGACATCGCTTTAGTAAAAGCATACTTACTCCCACTGATCAAATTCCATTGATCTGTGCCATCGTTTTTGCATGTATAAGCTTTGTACCATCCATTACCATCGTGTGCTGTAAAGTATACAAGATCTGTTCCAGGGATGAATCTTCCCCAAGCTGCAGTTCCTCGATTTGTATAGGCCTTGTTCCACCATTGAGTTCTTATTCCATTTGTATAGGTGAAAGTTATTTGTGTAAGATTTTCTCCGTTAAATCTTATCTTCCAAAGTTCATTTTTACCGTAGTAGTGGGATGGCGTGCCTTCCTCTTTTTGCATCATGAAAAGAATCCATTTACCTTGCCAATCTTCCAACCTATCACAATCGACTCCAGTATAAATTAAATGCTTATTTAATAGTCGAGCTTGATTTGGGTGTCTTTTTGCTACCCAGAGTTCACCATTACCAAATTGTCCATTTGGGGATTTTATGTAAGCAACCCATTGTCCATCTGATGACCAAAGATAATCAGTTATATTCGTCTCATCCAAGATTGTGATAGAGGGTCTATCGATATGACTCTCTACTCCTTCAATAATTGAAAGAGGGTTCAAGATTAATATTGTGACGCAAAGCACCATTAGAATTTTTAATTTCTTCATAATCTATTTATCCTCCAAGCTGGAATGATTCGCTATTTTTTATAAAAGGATTATGAATTAGAAAAAATAAGCCTATATCTCTAATTTTTCTGTTTATGGGTGCATAAAATCGCATTTCATGTTTTAATTACAAATTGTAATAATTAGCAATTATTGATATAAAATGACCTTGTTGTCAACCCACCTTCTTATGAAAGTCCTCTTGACAAGAAGGTCGG
>JAGLXK010000197.1 GCA_023132955.1 Candidatus Heimdallarchaeota archaeon | reverse complement strand
GGAATTTTAATCTATTGTTTACTAAATTTCATCAGAATATCTTCTCTTAGCAGCTTTTTCTCTTCTTTTTCAGAAGTTAGAAATTGATCAATAATTTTTTCTTGATCTTTTACTAGAATACAAGTCTTTGAAGTAGACAATTAGTTTACTGGTTATTACTGGATCCGACAGATTCACCTTTAATGTTTGAACTTCGACTTTGTCAAATCATAGCATGTCAATAATTACAATAAACATTATTCCTCGCAAATTAATAAAAAACAATCTAATGATTGGAAAACTGGTGAACTAACTCCTCTTGGTACTCCTTTAGCAGCAAAATATCTACGCAAAGCTATAAGTCACGCGTGTCCACGTGAAATCATTGTTGATCAAATTCTTGGTGGACTTGGTGTTTCAGCTACAGTCACAATCCCTGATTCAGTAGTTGGCTACGATGATTCACTTGAACCATACATCTATGATTTAGATGTAGCAATTGGTTATGGCGAGGATGTGGGATATACAGTATTAGTGACTAATTTCCCATCTGAAACAGGTATTACAGCATTAGTGTTTCTGTCCTTCCTAGGATTAGCAGCATTGGAAGTATTGCGAAGATTTAGAAAGAAATAAACCATTTCTTTTTCCTTTTTTTTATTTTACTAGGCTTATAATAACTAGAAAGAAGTTTGCTATTTCAGGCTATGGAAAAGTAACTTGGTTTATTCGTTCTCTCTTATCAGATAATAAGTTTGATTCTATTTTTTTAATAGACCATTCTGCCAGAGAGGAAGATTTTAAAATCTCCCCAAAATCTCCTATCGTGATTAGTTAGAGTATCGGTGGCTTATGAATGGCAAAGTTTAAACTAGTAAAAGTTCAGATACCAGTCAAAAATACAAATACACTATTGACAAAGATATCTTCTCTTAATATCTTTGAACAAATAATCGTTGACCCTCAAAGTCCTAAAGAGCAAGCAAGAATACAATCAACTAAAGACATTATGGAGGACAGATGGGAAAGAATAGTGGGATTGAGCAAAGCTCTAAATATTCAATTGGAAGATCTTCCATCATTAAAAGAAGATGATTTAGTCTTTATTAAAAATCATGATGAAATTATTAAGGGTTTAGATGTTTTTCTAGAAAAATACGAAAATCAGATAATAGAAAAATCCAGTGAATTACAAAAACTGAAGAAAGAGAACAGAATTCTCTCATCTTTGAAACAATTCCAAAGCAATTTGGATGATGAATTTTCAATCGACCTATTATCTTCAAGCTCAAGAACTTTCACTGTTTTAG
>JAGLXK010000196.1 GCA_023132955.1 Candidatus Heimdallarchaeota archaeon | reverse complement strand
GGGATCCAACAGGTCTATTTGACTCAGCAAGTTTACCACCATTAGGTGACAACTTCTACCAATACGTGAATCCAGCATATGATGCCAAATTAACTCAATATTTAACAGAGTTAAATCAAACAACTCAACTTGTTTATGCTAAAGAAATGCAAGCTATGCTCTATGAAGACTTACCAGCTGTCGTTCTTATCTATCCAAAGTCACTCTTTGGTTTCAAAGAAGGACTTACTGGAATTGATGGACTTCTATTGGGTGCAGGTTCAGCAAGATATGAATTCTGGAATGACCCAGCTGATGGTATAATTAAATACGCTATTCCTGCAGATCTAAAAGAAAACAACATATACGCTCAATCATCATTCTATGATGCTCAATGGATGCAAGGAGTTTATGGAAGTCTATATGCAAGAGCACAAATTACAAATCTCTGGGAACCAATGATCGCTGCAGATTTTCCAACTTTCAGTTCTGACAATAAGAACATAACAGTTAGTTTAGATCCTGCCGCTAAGTTCAGTGATGGAAGTCCTGTTCTTGCTGAAGATTTCGTATATACTATGCAACTTCACTTGACTCCAGCAGTTGGCTCACTATCATATAGTTATTACAATACTTGGTTTGCTGATAATAGTTCAATATATGCAGAAGGTGACCATATAGTTCATTTCAACATGACTGATGTGAACGCGTTTGCTTTAGGAACAATCTCCTATGGTATTATTGACAAAAGTGTTGTCGCGCCATTAATTGTCTCACCTGGTTATTCCATCTTCAATGAAGTACCACTTACTGGTGATGTTGGAGATGCTCTAGTCAGATCTTGTGGTCCATTCGTTCTAAGTACATATGATCCAGTACTAAGCACTGTAAAACTTGTTCCAAACACATTTTATGCAGATCTAGCCGGTTATGATGCTCCTCTGTTAGAAGCATGGTATATGACCTTCATCTCTGGTAAAGATACAGCAGTAGCTTCATTAATCGATGGAACTGTAGATATTGTGGATGCACAATACTACCCAGTTGTAGCAGATTTCGAACCAGTTGGTGTTGAAGGTGTTCTTGTAAGTGATCCATCTCATCAAGAAATGGCTATCAACCAGAAACATCCTGTATTTGGAACTGGTGAGTTAACCCCTGTAGGAACTCCTGCAGCAGCTAAAGCAGTTCGTAAAGCAATCAGCCACTCCGTACCACGTGACGTTATTGTAGCAGAAATTCTAGAGGGTCTTGGTGCACCTGGTGTAACTTCATGTCCTATTGTATCAGTAGCATTTGATCCAACACTAGAACCATACGCATATGATCTTGAACTCGCAATCGAATACATGGAAGATGCTGGTTTTGAGGTATATACAACTCATCCAACACCAACCACAACTGGAATTGC
>JAGLXK010000195.1 GCA_023132955.1 Candidatus Heimdallarchaeota archaeon | reverse complement strand
ACTGTGTATAAAATGTCTTGAAAAATTAAATGATTTTGAGCAATATTTAAAAAGGACTAAAATTAAATTTTTTCCACTATTTCTTAAAGTTGAAGATCAAGTTGAGATGATTAAATATTTAAAAAATCCAGATCTTTCTTTTTTTGATATTGTAGAACATATATACAATTTACATGAAAACGATAAAAGTAGCTTTGATTTCATTTTATTACATATAAGTAACGAGATACTTTATTATGATTATATCAATAACTATCAAATACATTATAGAGAGAAATATAAGTCTTATTTTGAAAACTTTGAATATGATTATGGTCCAAAGTATCTTAAAAAGCATATCGAAGAAAAGACTTTTTTAGGAATTTCATCTCAATATTACTTTGGTAGCTTGAGAAAGATGGAAAGACACAGAAAATATCTAATTTATAAATATAGAACAAAAATTTTCGATAGTATATATAGAAATAAGAGGTCCTTAACTACTGAGGATATTAAGGAAATAGTTTTTACACTAATAGATAGTAAAATTCGAAGAAATGAAAAAGTTTCGGGAAAAAATATTTGTACGAGATTTCTAGATTTTTATTTGAATTCTCCCCTTTTTAGTCATAATTGTGATAAGTTTATCACAAAAAATAAAGAAGGTGAAATTATGTTAGAAACAATAAGAAAAGAGAAACAAGAAATTCTGAAAGGATATCAAATTGAGATAGATTCAGATGATCGGTTTGGTTACTATCTTGGTCAGCTGATTTACTATCTTATCCAAAAGTCAAAAACCCAAAATAGGATGGCACTATTAAATCCAATAATCTCATGCCAATCTACTGAAAGTCTTCAACGTATAGTTGTTGAGAAATATATTGAAAAATATTCACGTGAATTATCTGGATACAAAGATTTTAAACATTTATTGATAGCTGCAATATTAGGTTATCTAAATTCAAAATTTAAAAGTCCATTTAATAACATAAAAATGCCTTTTTATGTTGGTTTTTTTGATGATAATATCTTTTTCATGAAAGGAGTTGAAAAAAGTGAATAATAAAACAGGAAATGAGAAGTTTGAAAAATATTCTTCAGGAATTATAGTGGTAAAATCTGTAAATAGTAATTTTAACGCGGATTTTACAGGTACTCCACGAAGATTACCTGATGAAAAAGGAACAATATATGCAACCGATAAGTCACTAAAGTATTGCATAAGGAAGTATCTGAAAGATAATTCTGAGAAAAATAACGTCTTTGTTTGGCGGAGGAAAAAAGACAATAATCAACCAATGAGCATCAATGAAAATTATGATTCTCTTTTTGAAGAATCTCTAAAAAAAACTGACAAACTTAATGTTATTAAAACATTGTTAAGTTGTATTGATGTTAGGTTGTTTGGAATAACATTTGCTCCCAAAACTCCGAAAGGAGAAGAATCAAAAAATCTCTCACTTACAGGACCAATTCAAATATCTTATGGTATAGATAAATACGGTGAAAATATTCATTATACAAATCAAATTTTATCTCCATATAGAGATCCAGGGGAGAAAAAAGAAAAAACTGAAGCTCAACAAACAACTATTGGAGAAGAATCTAAAGGTCTTGAATCTCACTATGTTTTTGATTATATAATTAATTATAAACACATAGATGATGATATTCTACACTTGAATGTGAAAGATGTTTTCCTTAGTAAAAAAGACATTGCATCTTTCAAAGAAGCTGCTAGATTAGGTGTTAATAATGTAAATTCAGCATCCAAAATAGGTTCAGAAAACGAATTATTGCTATATATTGAGTATTCTCTCCCACTCTGTTTACAAAATCTTAAAGATTTTATAACAATTTCACAATCTGAGGAAAATAGCAACAATAAAAGGATTATTGACCTAAAGCAACTTGATAATTATCTGTTTGGAGGGGAAGATAAACGGGGGGTACTAAACCACAATAATCTTAGTGAAGGTGGTGTAACTATAGAACTATATTATGACCCATTAAAGACTGTAATTAAAGGCTTTGAAACAAGAAAGAATGCTATTGTAAAGCATATAATAACAGGAAAAGAACTTGAGTAATATAAGACTTATAAACGGTGACTACATGCCTTTCGAAATTCTTTCTTTTATTATATTCTCTGATTTTGGTTTCTTTAAAAAACCAGATGTGAATAAAGATTATCTAACTTTTGAATATGTTCCAAAACCAGCATTACTGGGTATACTGGGAGCATTTGCAGGATTCTCAGGATATAGGCAAAAACAGGCAATACCAGAATACTATGAAAAATTCAAGGATTTAATGATAGGTATTCAACCTCTGAAAATTGAAAATCCTGCAAAACCACCTTTTTCTTCTAAGGATTTTTCTCCATTAAAAGAATCAATTCTAAAATCCTTTGTCAAATATATTAATTATCATGGTTATGGAAGCTATGAAGAAGGAGGAACTTTAATTATCAATGAACAAATTCTAATTAAACCAGCATTTAGAATATTTATTGCAAAAGGTGGGTGCGAACCAATTGATTTCCAAAGATTAAAAGATAACTTAGAAAAACACATATCTATCTATACACCATATATGGGAAAAAACGATTTTCCTCTTTCTTATATTTACGAAGGTGAATATAATACTAGATCTGCAGAACTCATTAATGTCAAAATTGCTTCTATTTTCATTTCTGATTTAATTGCAGGAATAGGATATCGTGAACTAGAAGCTGAAGAAGAAACACGTTATGATATTAATAATAATTACCCTTATAAGATGAAAAATCAGCAGTATATCTATATACCTGTTATTTATTCAAATGGTCTTTTTGATATTAACAAGGACTTCTTAGAAAAAAACAATTATATATTTTGTGAAACCGATGTTGGAAACATACTTTTGTTTTAAGGAAGATTTTATTGGGTACTCTACTATTTTTTCCCCATCATTTTTAGATTCATTTTTATCAAGTTTTTATGCTCATTCTGTTGAAAATGGAAAAAGAAAAGAAACAATGATTGAGCATTCAAATCAGACATTGTCAGTTTTCAATGATTTTGTTAAAGTACTAAACCTTGATAATATATTCATTAATTTAATTAATAATATATACAATGATTTAAAATTTGATAGTAGTCTGATAACTAAATCCTTTTTTCTAAATTTTCTCTTAAATCTAGTTTATAAGGTTATTTACTATCATGATTTAGGTAAAATTAATCTAAAATTTCAGCAACAAAAATTAAACAACAATATTAATTTTGATAGTAAAGAGATTGTAAAGTTATCCAATACGATCTTCAAAGATACAAAACATAGTAAATATAGTAAATATTTTCTTGATTGCTTACTAGTAAATGAACTTGAAAAACTAGAATTATATAAGAGATATAAAGATTCTTCCAATGTCCATCAGAGACGAGTATTTCTGAAAATTCTCAAACGTTTGGCTTACTTAGGGATGGTTATTAATAGTGTTGCTGACAGACATCATAGTAATTTAATAGATGTTAAGCGAAATTTTGTTCAAAAGCTAGAAGAATTTAAAAATGTATCAACTGAAATTGATGAATTTTCAAAAATAATCTTCAATTTTAAAACAAAGCACAAGATAAAAGACTTCTACGGAGAAGAGGAGGAAAGAGAGTTTTGGGCTGATTTGAAAGAAAAATTTTCATTATATTACCTTTATAAGTTAGTTTATTCATGTTTGATTTTATCTGATTCTTATGCTACTTATTCCTTCTATAATAACACCGATGTCGATAATATAACATTTAAAACTATTACTGCTCAATTGTTGAAGACAATTTCATATAATTTTTATCATAAAAAGGACTACAATAAACAATATCTGTCTAAAGCAAAATTAGCAAATATAAAAAAAATGCAACCTAAAGATATATCCTCTCTTAATACTTTAAGATCAAAGATATTTATCGAAGCATCAGTTAAACTAGCTCAGTTAATTGAAGGGGGAAGAAATAGGATTTTTTTCCTTAATGTCCCAACCGGAGGAGGAAAAACAAATATTTCAATGAAATTATTTTTGGATATTCTTGAAAACACTAAAACAGAGGAAATAAATCGTGTTTTCTATGTTTTCCCTTATGTAAATATAATCGAGCAAAATTACGATGTGATTGTTGAAACCTTAACTTCTTCAGAAATGGAAGAAGAGGTATTAATATCAAAGATTTATTCATATACTGAATGGGACTTTTCAATGACTGAAGAGAAAGAAGGTGAATTTTTAGTGAATCAACAATTTCTAAATAACCCCATAAATATAATAAGCAATGTCAATTTTTTTAACACTTTCATAAAAAATTCCAAAAAAACTAATGGTAAATTAGCAATGTTTGCAAATAGTGTCGTAATCATTGATGAAATTCAGACTTTACCAAACACAGATTGGGAATACTTCGCAAAACTTCTGCAGCAATCTGCAGAAAATTTGAATATATACTTTATTCTTATGAGTGCTACACTACCTGATTTATCAAAATTTGTGAGTGATTCATCAATCTTCGAAAATCTTATTGAGAAGCCTGAAAAATATCAAAATCATCAGTGTTTTACTCGAACAAGAACTGTATTTGAATTGGATGAAAAGGTATCCTTTAAGTATTTTATTGAAAGGATTAAAAGAGAAAAAAACAAAATAAAAGATTCAAAAATTAAGGTTCTTTGTGTTACTAATACCATACAAAATTCATTCAACTTATATTCTCAATTAAAAGAAACCCTAAAAGATGAATATGATGTGTATATTCTAAACTCAACAGTACTTTCACAAAGAAGGAGATTGATTATTGATTTGTTTAATATAGAGAGTAATAAGTTGCAGAGAAATATGATTTTAGTATCAACGCAAAGCATAGAGGCGGGGGTGGATATAGACTGTCATTTTGGATTTAGAGAATATTGTCCTATGGATTCAATTGAACAAATTGCAGGAAGAATTAATAGAGAATCAACAAGACCTATAGAAAATTCCAAATTATATGTTTTTGATCTTCAAACAGCAACGACAGTTTATTCTAATGATATAAGAATGAAGATTCAAGAACTGCATAATGAAGAAACAGAAAAGATTTTACAAGAAAGAAAGTTTAATCTATACTATGATTGGGTAATAAATTTCTTGAAAAATAGAGAAGACGAGTTCAAAGCAATTTATAATAATCTTATAAAACCTACTTATAGTTTAAATTTTGAAAGGCTTTCAAAATACAATTACTTTAAAGATGACTCATTTACCCTTTTTCTGCCAATAGATTTGGATATCACCAAATATCCATTAGCAGAAGGGGAAAAGCTTTTTCTACAAAAGAAAGGAATAAAATTATCTGAGACTTTAGCTGCAGAAGAAGTATGGAATCTATTAGAACAAATAAAGAAAAATCAAGATAAAAATAGAATATTCATAGAAATTAAGAAGTTACAATCGATTTTAAATAAATTTTCAATTTCACTACATAATAGAAATGTTGGGGATTCAAAGTATGGAAAGAGCTTAAGAGATGTTATGAAAGATTACATCAATATGAATGAATTCGTTGAGTTTGCTGGCTTCATAAAGATAAGTCAGGAATATCTTAAAAAACTGAACTACAAAATTGAAACAGGATTAAATCCCGAAAATCTATCATTAAATTTTGATAATCAAGATACTTTCTTTCTTTAAAAGTTGAGGATAAAATGCTAATTGTAAAAACAATTTCAAAAGAATTATTTTGCTTGTTAATATATTCTAAATACATTAAGAGCTGTTATGGATGAAAGCAGAATTAAAAACAATAGAAAAAAAAATTACAGGTGTAGATGTTTCTTATTATCTAATATGTCATCGAAAGCTTTGGTTATTCAATCATAAAATCCAAATGGAAAATGATCATCAAAATGTCCATATAGGGAGACAAATCCATGAAACTAGATATAAACGCCAAAAGAAAAACATTACGATTTTAGACACTATAAGTATAGACTTTGTGAAGAAGGAAGAACAAATAGTAATCCATGAAATCAAGAAATCAAAGAAGATGGAGAAAGCTCATAAATACCAATTGTTTTTCTATCTAGATTTTCTATTAAAATACGGTGTAGAAGCAACAGGAGAGCTCAATTATCCTCTTCTTAATCAAAAAGTGTTGCTTGAACT
>JAGLXK010000194.1 GCA_023132955.1 Candidatus Heimdallarchaeota archaeon | reverse complement strand
AAACTGTTACCATGAGTATAATCTGCACCCCCTCTAAAGGTAAGGTTGTGTCCTAAACTCATGTGTCTTGTAGAATTGAAAACAAATTCTGTGCTACCATCCCACTCCCAAAGTAGATCACCATTAATATTATACTCAGAGAGTTTATCACAAAGAATGGGGAAACCATCCCAAGTATCAACTGAATAAACGTACTCAAGAACCATAAAAGTTTCAGTTACAGGGTTATAGTCAAAATCATGGTGACCACCAGGAACAGCTAAGGTTTCAACTTCACCTGTTTTATAGTTCCATATTTCCATGAAACCCTCTTGTCCGCCCAATAAAACATGAGAAGAATTCATGAATTTATGAACAGTGTGAGCTGACCCCTCTAACTCAGCCACCATCTCACCTCTATTATCAACAATTATTGCTTTCCCTGTGCTTGGTGTAGCAACATGTAGCTCCCCGAGGTGTCCAGGTTCAAGATTAATTGTAATATAGGGAATAAGAGTTAGTCCTTCTTCATTGTACAGATTATGATTATCTACAGTAATATGAAAGTTACCAGATACTTCTATAGGTGGTGTATATGAACCCATAAGAGTTGCTGCAGCTGTTTCTACTATTTGATTAACTGTTAGGACATCATTGAAGTTTCCTTTAAAGTCCAAATCACCTTGCATATGGGCTTTTTGAGGAGTAACATCTCTGTGAATAATCTTTACCATTGTTTCGAAATCTAGAGAAATAATTATTCCATAAGTTCCAGGAGGAGTTGGACCTATATCAAAAATTAATGAATCATTTTCAATTATGAACCACATGAAGTCCTGATCAGTTATGTTGAACCAAACAATCTCTTCCCAATCTTTCACTAATTTTAAAACTAAAGGACTATTATCTGCTACATATTGTGAAAATGTCACAAAATCAGGCATGTCACTCCAATCAAATGTACCACCATCAAGTTTAGCAACTAAATCATCTTGAATATCCAAAATTTCTTGAGGAGCATCATCCAAACTAAATACTTGAGGTCTGAAACCCAACTTTAAATAAAGAATGAATCCACCTCCGCTAGCAATAATGACTCCAAGAGCTATTCCAATACCAATAAGGATTCTCTTAGTCCGTTTTTTCATTTCGTATTCAATAAATTGAGAATCATTCTTCAAGTTTATGGTTTCATTGATGATATTTTTA
>JAGLXK010000193.1 GCA_023132955.1 Candidatus Heimdallarchaeota archaeon | reverse complement strand
TGTATAAGATAATAATATACTAAGGTAATTTTCTTTCTAATCTTGTTCTTATTTATATCCTTAGAATCTACTTCTGTTAATGCTCCTACTTCATTTAATTTTTCTTCATTCATATGGAAAAACACCTTTATCTTTTCATAATTTTCCTGATTCTCTTCGAGTTTTTTTTAGTAAAAACACCATAAGCAGGAAGAACACCTAAACCGTAAAATGGTTCTTGATATAGTGCATTGAAAATCATAAAGAAGCTGATGAATGAGATTATAAGATTGACCAATATTGCGGGATAAACTTCAACAAAACTGAGATTATATCTCTTTTTATGAAAATAGCTATGAGCTGCATTTCCTCCATGCAAAGTTAGAAGACTGATTGGGCCTAGATGTGTATGTCTAAGAAAAGGATTGAATGATGTGTATGGATAACCACTCCTATCTGAGTGCTCCCATAATACAAAAAGATAACCCATCAGAGAGGATAGGAGAAGCACAAAAACTTGAACAAGATAATGAATTAGATATCCATGAAGTTTCTTTCCTTTTTTCTTCTTTATGTCATTTGGATTAACATCTACTAAACCTCCAACTTCCTCTAATTGGTTTTCGTTTATCTTCATCAACTCCTTGATTTACATCGAGTTTTACTTAATCATCAATTATCAAATATTTATGATTCACTTATTTATTACGCAAAAGAATTTAAATATATTCCTAGAACTTGTGTAACAAAGCATTTTCTTGCATTAGTTAAATCACCTTTAGAGTAGTATTTTAGTCCTTGATTCGAGTCTAATGTTATTTCCCAAACAAGTTATTCATGTTTATGCATTCTTATTCATACCTAGATTTTCTTAATATTCAAGTCCTTTTTATCATAAACTCCATACAATGTACTAATAGTGAATATGCTTCCATTGAGTACTAAATTATGTGTTGCAAACAGACTTATCGTTGACAGGATTATATTTAGAAAAATCGCCGGATATATATAAGGAAGTGCTAATTCCTTAGGTTCACTCTTTTTCAATATCAACCTTTTTTTTCTACTTAGTTGGAAAGATAAACCCAAATTTCCTCCATGAGTTATTGCCAATATTATTGGTCCATAGATATATCTCTCTGGAAAAACACTATAGGGATAGGTAGCAGTTGATCTACTGTACAAACCAAATGCTACTCCTACTAGGCTTGAAAATACTAAGAAAGCAAACTGTATCAAATAATAATAAACAAGAGTAATTTTATTTCTAATCTTTTTCTTTGTTAAATCTTTGGAATCTACTTCTGTTAATGCTCCTACTTCATTTAGTTTTTCTTCATTCATAAATGTAAATACCTTCAGTTTAGATTTCAATTAATAACATGCAAGAGCATTTAAGAAAGTTTCCTAGAACTAAACTAAAAAAACATCCCTTTATAAGGTATGACTTTAGTAAAAAAGAGTTACATTTAAGTTTTAGTTTGAACGAGAAATAATAAAAGAAAATTGCACATAACTCAAGATTGATAGATTTTATGCAGTTATAGGAAAATCGGCTATTTTGATGAGCAAATAGGGGATTCAG
>JAGLXK010000192.1 GCA_023132955.1 Candidatus Heimdallarchaeota archaeon | reverse complement strand
GTATATGAAAAAGGAGGAAAAATAGTTGACTATTATTGCTCAACACATGAAATGTGATTTCAGAGATCGCTGTGCCTCCTGTAGTAAATATCTATGGTCACCTAAACAAACAGGAAGATATTTCTATTGTAGAGATTGTAAATCTGATATTCTCTGTGATCGTGGCTTAATTCAGAACTTTTCTACAGACAGAGATGGAATTATCAAAAAGAAAAATCTCTGTATGAAATGCAACAACGAAGTTGTGGAGAAAATGTGGCCTGAAGAAGCTATAGAATTATAAAAAGAATAAAAGAAAAATGATCCTACTCGATAATAACATATAAACCAGGATCATCCATTATGTAAATTAGTTCATCTGGATTTTTAGACATATATTTTGAAATTTCTCTTCTTAATGTGTCTACAGGAGATTCTTCTGGGCTTTTTATAGGATCAACTCGATAGTAATTTCTTAATTGTTCAGCATCCCAATCTGAGATCATTTTCAGATTTCCTTCTCCAATCATCTTTATTATCCTCATGGTATCTACAGGTTTCTGGTTTCCTATTTTGAATGTCTCAGTTGTACAGTAATTATCCAAAACATACTCAAGAGCTTCTTGGAGAGGCATATCACCTGTTTCTTTCATTACTTGTTCGTAATTGGCATTGCCTATACCATCTGGAAGAGGTGCAACCGCTAGAATTTCTCCAGTACCATCTTGTTTAACCGCATGGAATGCTGCGTGTATTCCCTTACCAGCTTGATAGAGATTAATCCCCCAGCTTTGCATCCCGCTAACAACAATTCCTGCAGCTTTTGGTAATCGTAAAGTTCTCATCTTAACAATATGTTGTTTTGCTTCATCGTGTAATTCTACCAAGTCTCCAGTACTAATATAGACTATTTTTCCTTCTGTTACAATAGTATCAATACCAAAAATAGTTACTTTCGCTTTTAGAATGTTGACTATGTTTTTAATATCAGTAATTACTGGATTTTCTTCTGTTCCCCCTAGTTTGCAACCAGGTACGAAGCCTAATTTTCTGTCAAACATTTTAGGATGGTTTTGCCTTACAGTGTCCCTACTAGCAATTCCTGGACACATTTCTTTAATAGTTCCCGCTACACCAGCGAAATAGTGTAATTCACTATCAGTTATTGGAACTAATATTGATGCTTCAAAAGCTAATTTATCGAA
>JAGLXK010000191.1 GCA_023132955.1 Candidatus Heimdallarchaeota archaeon | reverse complement strand
TTATCACTAATACAACATATTGCAGAATCAGATGTTAATCTAAAAAAGGACTACTCATCAAAAATGCTTTTGTTATTAGAAGAACCAGAGACCTATTTGCACCCACAAGCTCAAAGAGCATTAGCAAGTTCATTGAAAAAGATTGCAGAAGATCCTGATTATCAAATCTTCATCACTAGCCATTCTCCTTCAGTTATAGCTGAAGTACCATTAGATTCAATTTCATTGACTCAATATTCAGCTGAAGGCTGTAGAATAACTAGAGAAGTAGATTATTTTGAAATAGCTGAAGAACTTGGAATCAGACCATCAGATAATTTGTTTAGTCATGATCTTTGTATTTTTGTGGAAGGCAAAACTGATGTGGAAATATTAAATCATGCATTCAATACCTTTTTTCAGGATAGAATTAGCAAAGAGCAAATTAGCAAAATAGGAATAATACCTACTGGAGGTAACAATATACATTCCTTAGTATCCTTTAAATTACTTCATCGAATTAGTAAGAAATTCATCATTATTCTAGATAGTGATAAAAAAGATGCCAATGCTCCAATTGACAAACAGAAAGAGAATGTGAAGAATTACGCAGAGATGTATGGTGGTTATTGTCATATTTTGCGAAAGAAAGAAATAGAGAATTATGTTCATCCAGAAGCGATTATAAGGTATATGAGAAACAATCCACAAATTCAACAAAGTGCAAATTCTATAAGGAATATAAGCGATTTTACAGCTGTTAAACAATTGTTATCTGTTTTATTTGGAGTAAGCGAAAATAAAACATCAATAATAACAATTCCAAGTTTCAAAATTATGAGTAACCAAGAATTCAAAGAAACTACAAGATATATAGACACTAATTCAAGGGAGAAATTTGAGATAGACGAAATTGTTGAGCTTATCATCAGTTGTTTGGCTACTGAATAACTCTTAGAAAACAAGCTAAAGAGGAATTACAACCAATATTTTCAGTATAAACAAAATGGAAGAAAGGGCTTTTCGAAAGAATTGGATGTAGATCTACCCCTAAAGAAACGGGATATTCAGAGAAGAGACCATAAACAGCTAACTTGAGATTTTGATGATTAAGAGCTATACCTTGATGAATTACTCCTCGTTTTAAAAGTTGATTCTTGTATTTAGAAACATTAGAAGAATCTAAACCTAAGGTGGAACTAAGTTCTTTAGTTATCATAGTTTGTTGGTTTAAAACAGCTAGAAAGACAGAAAAATCTCTTTTATTGAATGTTGGTCTGATGGAACTTCTGAAACGAAAGAAAATAGAGAGAAAAAGATCCCAGTCTAAAGCTTTTCCAGTTCATGAATATTGTTCTAAAAGGTCTTCAAAGAAGATTGTTGCTTTTTCTTGATCTACTAATTGAACAAAAGAAGCTGGGACAATATAAAGTAAATTCTTGTATCTTCTAGTCTTGCTATGT
>JAGLXK010000190.1 GCA_023132955.1 Candidatus Heimdallarchaeota archaeon | reverse complement strand
ACCTAAAGCTGAAGTCAAAGAAGAAGGAGTAGAGTAAAATGGGAGATAATTATGTTATTAGTGAAATAGAGAAAGATCACATTCTATTCCTTTTGGAACAGAATAAGAGATCCGATAATCGAGAATTGAATCAGATTAGAGAGATTAATATTGAAACACATTATGTAGGAAAAGCCGAAGGATCAGCGGTTGTAACACTTGGAGATACCAAACTGATTGTTGGAGTTAAAGCAATTTTAGGGAGCCCTTTTCCAGATACTCCAAACACAGGTGTTATTACAACAAGTGCAGAACTTTCTCCCTTAGCCTCACCATATTTTGAAAGTGGTCCTCCTTCAAACAATGCAATAGAACTTGCAAGGGTAACTGATAGAGCAATAAGAGAATCTCATTGTATAGATTTATCGAAATTATGCATTGTTCCTGAAAAAACTGTTTGGATATTGTTTATAGATTTTTACATCTTAAATGATGCTGGAAATTTATTTGATGCTGCCACACTAGGCGCATTAGCAGCTTTAGCAACTGCTGAAATACCTAAAATCAAAGTTGGAGAAGATGGAGTGGTTGAAGTTTTAGAAGAAAAAGAACCACTACAAATAGATCATTATCCTGTTTCTGTAACATCGTATAAAATAGATAAATTCAACATTTTTGATGCTAACTTCAAAGAAGAAAGAGTTAGTAACTCTAGAATAACCTTTGGTTTCGATGAAGAAGACCATATTGTGTCAGTGCAAAAGGGAAAACAAGGAGTTTATACCCCTGTAGAAATAAAGAAAATACTTCGAGAAAGCTTACTTGTATCGAAAACTTTAAGGAAAGAGCTAATGAAAGCGCTCTCGAAGAAATAAGTGGTGTAAAAAATGCCCAAAACAAAAAAAGTTGGTTCAACAGGACGTTACGGTGCTAGGTATGGTAGTACAATTAGAAAACGAGTAAGAGAGATAGAAAACAAAAGTAAAGCTGTTTACAAATGTCCTGTTTGTCAAATGAAGACTTTAAAAAGAGCTGGTCTTGGTATATGGGAGTGTTCTAAATGCGGTGAAAAACTCGCAGGTGGAGCATGGGAACCCGACACTAGTGCAGGGCGAAGTATAACACGAAGAGTTACTCGTATATCTGAAGGATTAAAAGAAGACTTCTAATCCCTCCTATTTTTTATTTTATTTGTTTTTAGTTTAGCATACTTACATTTTAAAACTCTAAACCGTTGTGAACTTAATGACTAAAATTGGTTATACTACATCACGCTCTCCAACCAACAAAACTAGAACCTTCATCCATGATATGGTCAGTGTGGTTCCTCGTTCTTCAAGGATTCCGAGAGGATCGGCAAACGAATTTTTTTGTTTGAATTCTATGAAAAATCAAGGCTATGGAACAGCTGTTATAATTAACTCGGTAAAAGGTAATCCGAATTTTGTTAGATTATTTAACTTAACAGATAAAATAGAAGAAATACCCTATGCCATAAAGATTAGAGGTTTAACGTTATCTAGGGATTATCAGGAAAAAGGTAGAAAACGAAAACCTGCTGTTTCAATATTAATTTCAACTCTTGAGAATCCTGTTGAAGAGGAAATTCTAAAGAAATTTTTAGGTATAACTAACGAATCAATCGAGAAAATCAAAGATAAGGAATATGTAACTGTTTATGCAGATTATCTGGATAAAGAAGATGGTATTATCTTCTTAGAATTTCTCGATAAAAACAACAAACAGACCGGGCCTCGCATAAAATTGAGAATAATAGAAAGGCAGATTCAAGACAATAATACGAAAAAAATAGATGGTGATTGACATTCAGGAAAAAACCATTTCAAACATAGATATTCTTTTTGAGATTAAATTATCTGATGCTGAAAGTTGCAATCAAATATATTCCAACTTACTTCTAGAAACTGATTTCGATTCAAATGAACGGTCTGCTGTTACCATCAAGAAACAAGACTCAACATTGATTTTGAAAATTAATGCAAAAGATTCTGTCTCAGCAAGAGCTACAGTTAATTCATATCTCAAATGGATTGATTTATCCTTTCAGTTAATGACATATATTAAGAAGAAATCTTAAAGACAGAATTAGGTAATATCGGCTTTTTTCAGCTTCTTCTGAACTAAAGGTTTAACAAAAACTTGTCTTGCTGTAACCTTGAGATACAGTCGCTTCTTGAAATATTTAGCAACTTCTCGGTAAGAATCAATTGCACTCCACACGCTAGGATAAGCATCAATCTCATTCACAATTATTTTACTGAATCCTCTTTTTTTAATCTCCTGAAGAATTTGCTTTACTGGAAGAATTCCTGCTCCGAATGAGTAATGAGAATCTTCTCCTTCAGTGCAATCTGATAGATGGATTTCTTCTAATTCATCAAATGGCATTTTATCCAATAAATCAAGATATTTTTCTGGACCATTACGTAAATAAGAATGAGCAACGTCAAATAACCATCCTTTAAGTTGATTCCCTAACTCTTTTTTGAATAGATTATATAGTTCAATAAATTCCTCATCAGAGGTTAACACAATATTCTCTACGACCAAAGGAATTTTTAGTTGTTTAATATTTTTCAATAACGTTTCTAGGTTCCCATGAGTTTCGACAGGATGAAAAACCCCTAAAATGATATTCAGATCCTTTCCATAAACATTTACCAACTTAATAATATCTTGAATTTCTTTTTCCTTTTCAGGATAAGCGAAATCGAATCCTTCTATTCCTTCCACAGGTAAATGGAATGTGGTTTTCATCGTTCCCACAGCTTCGATTATTTTATCTATGTTTTCCAAATTTACTCCTTGGGGGTTTATTTCACATGATTCGATTCCTAGTAATTTAGCTAGACGTATGATGTGTTCACAACCAAGCCCCTTATACGCTTGAACAGTCTGACCTATTAGTTCCATACTAACTGATGCGATGGAGAAATATTTAAACTCATCCCCAAATTATGCTTTGAAATCTAAATGAATGCAAAGAGAGCAATAGTTCGTGAACCCAGTAAGAGTTATATTAACTGTGTAACTTCTCATCCGATGGGCCATACAGTAAATTTATCTTTGGCAAAAGAGCAACATGGGAGATATTGTGAGACTCTAAGAGAATTAGGTTTAGATCTCATAAAACTGCCACCAAAGGATCTCCTTCCAGATTCGTGCTTTGTAGAAGATAATGTTGTTGTACATGGTAAGAAAGCTCTGGTTACACGAATGGCATTAGAAAGCCGAAGGGGGGAGGTTGAAGATGTACAGAAAACATTGCTGAACTATCTTTCTGTAAAAAGAGCTACAGCTCCTGCTATTATTGAGGGTGGAGATGTTGTTCATCTCCCGGATAAGTTAATTTGTGGAATTACTCAAAGAACAAACCAACATGGTGTGAATCAATTAAGATCTTGGTTAGATATTGAGATTTCATCAATAACTAACTCTAATATTGTTCACTTAAAGAGCTACATCAAATATCTTGGAAAGAACACTGCTATTACAACAACTGAATATGATAACCACCCTCTGCTGAAGAATCTTGAATTGGTTATAGTTCCAGAAGAAGAATACTACTCTGTAAACTGTTTAGCTGTAGCTGATACAGTTATTATGTCTGATAAGTTTTCATACGCACAAAAAGCAGTAGAAAATGCTGGCTTTTATGTTATCTCATTGAACATGAGTGAATTTGAGAAATGTCAAGCATCTTTAACCTGTCTATCAATCTTATTCTAATTTATGAGAATTGTTTCTTCTAAATAAATACAAAGGTCTAAATAAGAAAATCTCCAATTTAGTTTGATTGATATGTTCTTCCTTAGGCGTGTCTACAAATCTATAATTGGTTTTATTACTTGTACAATTGTCGTTGTTCTTCTAATGTTAGTACTCTGGCCAACACTTGGTATCGAAGCTTTAGATATTGCAAATGCAGCACTAGTTGCTGATCATGGCTCTGGTGGTCATTTCTGGTTAATGCTTTTGATTCTCTTAGTAGTCAACATATTTATCAAAATGAATCTACCTATTCCAATTCCAATTCTGGAAACTTATGGTCTTGATAATACCTTGGGTAATGGAGGAGTATATGTTTTGATACTAGTTATTTGGTTAATCGGTTCTTTTGTTGGAGGTTTAGTTTCCAGAGGGGGATTAAGATCCGGTGCTTGGTCTGCAATGTTATCCTTCCTATTTCTAGACTTCATTTTTGCTACAATGACTTCTTCATTTTTTGGCTCTGGAGGTCTATTTTTTAGTACTTTCTTTGCAACATTGATTTTAGGTTCATTCATTTTTGTGCCATTAATAGGACTTGTAGGTGGAATAACAGGGGGTATTTTAGGGAAAATGCTTTTCACTAAATCTAAGGATAAAAAGAAAGATCCAGAAGAGTAATATAAACAACATTCTCCCATTACCCACATATTTTTTATATTGAAACATTTATGGTCTAAATGACATTAATGGCTAGTAAAAAAGATAATCCAGTTGTCCCTTGGGTTGAAAAATATCGCCCTGAGCGATTAGAAGATTTTGTTGGAAACAAGGAGGCAATTCAGAAGTTAGAAAATTGGCTGAAAAGCTGGAACCAACAAAGGAAGAAAGTTGTTCTATTGGCAGGACCTGCTGGAGTAGGTAAAACTAGTGTTGTATATTATCTAATAAAGAAATATGATTATGAGTTTGTTGAAGTAAATGCTAGCGATAAAAGAAATAAAAAAGCTGTTGAGCTACTTGTTGGAAAATCATCAACTGAAGGAACTGTGCTTCAAGGGGCAAGAGTCAGAAAATTGATTTTAGTTGATGAGGCGGATGGTCTTTTTGGAAATGAAGATAGAGGTGGAGGGAGTGCTTTAACGAAAGCTGTAACTATGACAAGAACCCCGATAATATGTACCGCAAACGATCCTTCAGCTTCCTCGTTGAAATCTGCTAAAAAAAATATGTTAGTAATAGAATTTCACAGTTTGAAAGAAGAGGAAATTCTCACCCTTCTCAAGAAGATTGTTAAAGAGGAAAAACTAGATATTAATGAAGAAACACTAATTGCTATAACCAAAAATAGTGGTGGTGATGCGAGGTCAGCTATCAATGATTTAGAAGGAGCTTCCTTTGGTATAAAGGATGTTAAAATTATTTTTAATCCGAGAAATCAAAAATACAGTTTGGATTCAGCTCTTAATAATATCTTTGGAGCTAAGGATTTTGCTTCTGCAAAAAGGGCTTTAGACGGGGTGGATGTTGATTATAGGGAATTGCTTACTTATGTTTACGAACATGCTTATAAACAAGCAGATTCATCTGAAGAGTTATTTAGTATTTATCAGCTAATTGCAGAAGCGGATATATATTTACAACGATGTTATATCAAGCAAGACTGGAAATTTCTCAAATACTTCTTCACTTTTATCTCCTCAGTGGGATTAGTAAAAACATCATCTTTCAAATATGCTAAATATGGTTTCCCAAGCTATTGGTCATTGATGGGACGGTTAAGAGGTAAAAATGCTAGTTTAACAGGCATAGCAAATAAAAGTATAAAAAAACTCCATTGTTCAAAAAAAGCTTTTCAAGTTGATTATTATCCATTTATTCGTGTAATCTTCAATACTAACCCAAGAATGGCTGCAGGTTTAGTAGCTTGGTTTCGGTATGATGAATCAGATATCCTCTTCTTAACTGATAAATCCAATAAACTGACTAGAAGAATTCTAGAATACTCAGAAGAAGCATATCTACAAATGGCAGAAGAATGGATAAACAAAGCTAAACAAATGAATCAAAGTTTGATTTTTTATACACAGAAAACAACAAAGTCAGTTCAAAAATCAACACAAAAACAAAAGAAAACAACTAAAACAGAAACAACTGGGAAAGCTGTTAAAGAAAACTCCACAAAAACTGAGAACAAAGAAGAAAAAAGCAATATTTCACAAGATGAATTAAAAAAGAAGAAAGCAGATGATTCTGAAACAAAAGAAAAGGAAGAGAAAAAACCAACAGATAATAAAAACAAAAAAGGTTCTCAAACCTCATTGGAAACATTTCTTGGGAAATAATGGTTCCTTATTTTCTACTCATTAGATTTGGAAATTTGATCACTAATTGGAAACATTAAGCCTGAAGACAGTAAAAATTGAAGCATTTTCTTGAAATTTGAAACATAGTAGATATCTGTATTCAGTCTTTGTCGAACCATTCTATGATGAATTAAGAATTCCAAATTTTTCATTACATCTTTCTTTCTTATCCCTGTTACTTCAATCAATTCTCCTAAACTCATTCCCTCTTCATATAAGCTTAAAGAGACTGCAACAACACCAACATTTACTCTATCAATAACATCACTAGGTAATTCTACATTTTCTTCGGAATTTTCTTCACTCATTATTTTTCCTCCTCTTATTTATCTTATTTAAAATCAGAGAAAAAAAGGCATCCACTAATGGTGGTGGAATTCCAATGTCTTTTAATTTTCTTCTAATTTCTTTAATAGACATCTTCTCCTTTAACTGGTCATATTGAAAAGCTGCAAACTCTCCATATTCCCAGGGATAAACTATCCATGCTTTGGTTTCCTTGATATAATAATCGGGTTTTATGATGCTGTGCTTTTTGTAATAAAGTGTGGAGGTTCTTATCTCCTTGGCTCCCATTTCTTTTAGATGTTCAATAGCTGCCATTAGACTCTTTCCAGAATCTGCAACGTCATCAACAATTAAAACTATTTTATCTTCAACTTTCTCAGAAATTTTTTGGGTTATGATCGGATTATCTGTGGCTCTCGAAGTATTGTTATAGAATTCTATCTTTATATTGGCGGTCCTTCGGTTACCATAAAAATCTGCTAACAATCTGGCTGGAATCCATCCACCTCTAGCAATACCAACTATGATATCAGGGTAAAAATAGTCGTCTGTCATTTTTTCAAATAAGTAAAAAGTCATCTGGTAACTTTGATCCCAAGAGACTATTTCATATTCAACCATTAGTTTACCACACCAGCAAATAGTACGGCGCTTGTTAAAAAAGATTCTCAAAGATGCTAATGACATGTGCCTTTTAAGAAACCTTATTAATTTAATTTGAGAGATAGAGCTTTGAAATTAATAGGTGAGTGAAAATGTCATTTATTGAAAGATTAGAACTAACGTTAGAAGAAAAACAAGTTTATTCTCTTTTATTAGGATCCGGTCAATTAACAGCTTTTGAAATAGCTCAATTTGGAAATCTCCATTTTTCGAAAGTTAAAGTTGCTCTTGATGCATTGCAGAAAAAAGGTGCTGTAGGTGTATCTGAAGGGTATCTCGAGAAATATTTCGTTAGAATACCTTTAGAATATCTTGCTGAAAGTAGCGATCAAATTAGTGCAAGTGTGAAGAATAATTTGACAAACACTTCAACTTTCATGGAGAGCAAAAAAACTGAGTTTAATGAACTAAGGACCAATCTTGTAACACAGCTAAATGAATCTGTTTCAAGAAAAGAAGCTGAGTTAGATCAAAAATTGGCGAGTTCATCCTCAGAATTAGAGAATATGCGTAATCAGAAAAAGGAATTTCTAGTATCAAAATCAAATGAAATTAAACGCGAAATTTCTACCATTCAAGATGAACAGAAACAGAGCTTAACGAATTTTATCCAAAAAACGTTACAAAACAATACAGATAGTATTTCAAGCGCTAAATCATCAATAGATTCAGCAGAAGCAATAATATCTCAAAAGAATACTGAAAGTGCTTCCATATCAAGTAGCCAAGTAGATCAAAATGTTAAACAAACGTTGACATTAATTGAGGAAATATCTCAAACCCTAAAACCAAAATTGGAATTATTAGGGGAGAATTATTCTGCTCATATAGGGGAAATTCCACAACTTTTGGAAGAAAGTATTGATTTAACAAAAATCGATGTTAGAGCGTTTACTAAAAGTCAAGCAGACAAAAATCTCAGCTTTTCAACTGAAACTGTAAGAACAACAGGAGAAACTGTTGATAAAATTTCAGAAACAGTGTCCGGTTCTCTAAATGAATTAAACAATTCACTTGAACTGCTTTTAAACAGAAAAGTAGAAGAATTGTCACTTCAGGTTCAAGAAGCTGTATCTGCTCTAAATGATAAAGTTTCAGAGATTAAACAATCTTTATCTGATGAACTCATTCAACAGAAAAACCTTGCCTTATCAAATACTGTGTCACAAATAAAAGAAGATATGAATCTTAAGTATACTGATCTTCAAAACAGTGAGCAAATACACCGTAACAACTTAACAAGTGAAAGAGACATATTTGCTCAAAAACTTGATGCACTATATAATGAAACATTACAAAACTATAACAATAAGATTCAAGAAATACAGGAAACTGCCAGAACAAGACTAAATAATTTTGAGGAGAACTTCTCAACTCAATTTAGTGATATTGTGACAGGCATTGTTGACAATTTAAACAATCACGTTCAATCTTTTAGGGATCTTGCTACAAAACTAAATGAGAATATTAACCAAACACTAGGAACAGAGACAGACAACCTAAAGGAAAAATGGTCTGATTTAGCAAGTCAAATGCAAACAATCGCTCAAGAGAATGAAGTAGCGATAAATTCAAAGTACCAAGAAGCTGTTAATTTGATTAATTCATCAACTTCAGCTATTTCCTCTGAATTATCAACTTATCTGGATCAATCCTTGGAATCTACTCGTAACATAACAAACGATATAGTAACAACTTCAAAGGCTCAAATAGCCGATAGTAAAAATCAACTTGCTGGAAATCTAACTGAAGAAGTAGATGCTGCAGCAAGATTTCTTGCAGAGACAGAAGGAAAATTCAAAGATACAGCAAATCATCTTTTAACAGTAGCTATGAAATTGAAGAACGATTTCAGAACACTAGAAGCAACCACAAAAGAATCACCCATACCTAGAGTCGAAACAACATCTATTACAGGATTAGAAGCCACAATAGATCATATTGATAGGATAATAAGAGCTGCAAAACGAAGTGTCACAATCATGTCCCCCAACCCTAATTACATCCCTCTAGATGCAGTTAAAACCTTACCTTCAACAGTAAGAGTTACTATTGTAACTCAACTCGATGAACAAACGAATAGAGAATGGATAGATTCAGCATATGCGGCAGAAGCAAATGTGGAAGTGAGACGGTTCAGAGATGTAGGAACAGGTGTGGAATTACCAAAGTTCATAGGAGTAGAAAGAGAAAACGAGGAAGTTTTGATAGGGGCAGTAGATGAAGCAACAAATCAAGTAGTAGGGATATTAAGCAGTTCAACAGAATTTGCTAAAATTATCTCTTATATAGTAATAGCTGATTTTGCAAGAGGAAGATCAACACAAATAAAATAATCTAGTTCAGATTATTTTTTTCTATTTTTTATATGCGTGATTACTATAAAACATGGTTAAATTTATTGTAAACAGATACTAGCTGTTCTTTATGCGAAGAGAGGATAGAAAAAATTGATTTGGTGAGAACAGATTGACATAGGAATGAATGAGTAATTTGAAAAGCAGAAGAAGAGGAGACATGACTTGAGAGAAGAGTTTAAAAAGAGGAGCAAAAAAAGGATTTCAAACACCTAGGTGAAAGAAAAAATGCCAACAGTAGTAGATGCAGAATGTTGTATAGCGTGTGGTGCTTGTGTGGACATCTGTCCAGAGAATGTATATGATTTAAAAGATGTGGCAGTAGTAGCAAGAAAAGAAGAATGTACAGATTGTGGACTATGTATAGATGAGTGTCCAAACGAATGTATTGATTACGAGTAAATCGGTAATTCTTTTTCACTTTTTTTCTATTTATGCTTATATTTTTTAAACAGTCTTTTCCATCCTCGCACTTTTTCTTCTAAATTTATCATACCCATTGATTTGGATTTGACAACATTCAAATTATATAGGACATCATCAAACCCATCGAAGACTGCAGGTTCTGAATATCCTCTTCCTATTTGATTCTCATACAATTCAAGAAATGCTCCGTATGTCATATCCGTTTGATTTTTCACTTCTTCATCTGTTTCACTCATTTGTGTAGTAAATACTACTATCACATCTCTTTCGTTATCTACTCTGAAATGCAATTTTAAGTCTGAAAAGACAACTGTTTTTATTTCCTGTTGTCCATATGATTCTTTTGAAAACGCATATAACGCTGCTAGAAATCCTGTTTGTAGTGTATGATCTGGTCTCATTTTACAGGTTTCTCCTCCAAAACATCTACTATAATAAGGGATTCCACTACTATCAATTATAAAAACATCATCTGCCATTAATTCTCACTTCAACAAAATTCCTGATTTGTACATCCAGTTGTTTTGTTTTTAAGATTTTGATTCACCAAATTCTTTGTAAAGCTTTATCTGACAAAAGCTCTAATCTTAATAAATGTAAAAATCCCTCTTTTTTGAAATTAGTTTTTAACTTTAATAACGCAGAAGACACTGGAATTATCTACCTCTTCTATTTCTGCTTCTAAGTTCATTATTTCTACTAAATTCCTAAATTCTTCTCTTGAAAAAGTAGTTGCTTTAAAACCATCTTTGCAGACTATTGTTCCATCAGCTGTTTTATCTTTATCTATCTCTCCGATTAATCCTCTCTCTGATTGACTATAAAACCACTCTAGTCTCTTTCCCCATATCTTATCTGAATAACTTGAAAGGAGAACTATTCCCCCCTTTTTAGTGACTCTACAACTTTCTTCTATTAATCTTGTAGGATCTATTCCAAAGCTAGATATACTATTTTGTATTGCAATTGTAACATCAAACATTTGATTATTGAATTTTAGTGATTTGGCACTCATTTGCATTAATTTTGTGTTTTTGAAACCTTCTAGATATTTTCTCGCAAAATCCAAATTTTTCTTTGAGATATCTATTCCATAAATTTCCTTTACCTTCCCTGCAAGTTCTCTTATTACCCTCCCATATCCACATCCTAATTCAAGCACAACATGTGATGATTTAACATGCTTCAGGACAAACTGTATTTCTTCTTCAAGATACTTTTTTATTCGCAGTGGAGCTGTATCATAACATTCTTTCAATCTGTTTGAATGTAGTTTTTTAGAGTAATAATCAAAATCCATATCTAATAACCTTGATTTTTAGTTTGTTTCTTATTTTTCTCTACTATACTGACTTCTTTTTCTAGTTTATATGTCATACATCTTCATATATAATTCTCAGATTTCAACTAAATTTCGATTGTTAATATATTTCTATCCTATAAATGACTCCTCAACAGATACATTGCTAAATATATATTCTATGTTTGAGACTGTGAAATTATTAAAACGTAAATTGAGATTCTGATAAACAAGAACTATTATAGTGCTATTTCCTAAAAAACCGATTAATTTTTCATCAATAGATATATTTCTTATGAAACCTGCATACATTAACCCAATTGCCCATCTAATCCTGACATCTCTTGGTCCTCCATTAATCAGCAGCCATAATGATAGAGCTGTTAGATACTCATTTGAGTAATCTTGAGAAGAATTGACCACATATGTTCGAGAAAAATAACTAAGTTCCTCTCCTGATCTTGTTATATTTGGTGTCTCTGTGATTTCTACATAAGTTGTAAAAGAGAAATCGGTCATAATAGCAAAAGATTCTCCCATAGATTCTATTGGGATTCTTTTTATCGAATATTTACCTATATAAAAAAAACCTGAAGCTGTTAGTGCAAACATTAAAGAAAACATTAAGGCAAATTTCCATTTTTCTTTTAGTAACTTAATAATTTTCATTTCAACATTGGATTCACAAGAAATACTATATAAATCTTTTATCTAATTTCCACCTTTATTCAATATTTTAATTTCACTTACCCTAACCTAAACATCTATTGTAAACCCCTCATTTTTACCCACATGTTTATTTATTATTTTCTAGATTTAGTATCAACCATGCTTAATCTAGACTGTGTGTTCTTGAAAACTCTCTCTCAAAAAGAAGGTAACAATCCTCTTTCTACTATACTTATTGATGTAGATAAAGAACACTTCATACTTAATCTTTGGTCTCCTTGGCACGAGATTGGAGATTATCTCCAACCATATACTCCTTTGAAGATTTTTAATATTGATAAGATGGCAGATGATGAATCTTACTATTTTTCAGCAGGTTCTAAATCCATTGTCGTAGTTGATCCTGATATTCTAATGTATGCCACTGCTGCCAACAGCGTATCCTTTTGCCCTCGAAGTTATTATATTAATGAAATCATTGGTGATACTCCTTCTCCTTACATAGCTATTAGGGGTTCCATTGTTCATGATGCTCTTAGTTTAGCTGTTTCCAACAATTCTAAACCCTCTGAAGAACTATCTAAGGTCCTTGATAATTTTTCTCTTCAGTATGAGCATTATGGGTACAAGAAGGAGACCGTATTTCAAGATGTTAGAAAAATGGCAGAAAGTCTAGATTCTTTTGTTGAAAATCTTCCCCCAAATGCTTTACCTGAAATCTTATTTCTTTCTCCTTTCTTCGGAATCAGAGGTAGAATAGATCTTTTTAGTGATAACAAAATCATCGAGTTAAAAACTGGAAAAGTTTCAGAAGAGAAGGACATTCGCTTTTCTGATCTCCTTCAGGTTTCTCTTTATCGATATGGTCTTCAAACTGATATAGACGAATCTCCTCCTGAAGAAGGAAGTGTTCTCTATGTTGGTACAAATACACTTGTTCAAAAAACTGCTAATCCTAATTGGGGTCTCCTGAGATATGGTATGCAGCATAGAAACATTGCTTACCGAATCTCCCATCTTGGCTATGTTCCTCCAATTCTTCCTGAATCTCAGCAAAACAGATGTAGAAACTGTTTTGTGAAACACTATTGTGCTTTAGTTTGTGCAGGCTTGAATCAAGAACGTGGCTGCTCAACATGTCCCCACGAGCAGCTCTGTACAAAAAAATCTCTTCCTGATACTCACCTCGGGTATTTTAACAAATTCTCGAAACTAATTAGATTTGACAAAAGTGAATCAGCAAGAAATCTTTCTGATTTGTGGAAACTTTCAATTGATCAACGCGTTGCTAAAGGAAAAGCAGTTACTGATTTATCTTTGGAAAATGAAATAAAAGAAGGTAGTACAACTAGATTATTATATTCTTGTAAGAATAACAGTGAGCTTCGTGAAGGTGATATTGTTATTTTAAGCAAAGGACGAATCAAACAAGGTTTTGTAAGTACTGGTGTGATTTCAGGCATCTCAAATACATCGATAGAAATTGAAACCAGAGCAATTCAAGAATCAGTTTCAACAATTGATATGTACTCAATAGACGTTGGTTTTAGAAGACAACAAAGAGGTTTGTTTAATCTTCTTTTCAAAAGAAATCCTTTCCGTGAATTAGTTATTCAAGCTAATAAATCTGAAACCGAACCTATAAAAGGAAAATATATTCCTAGTAATCCAACACAAAATGAAGCTGTTGAAAAGATTCTTGGAACAAAGAATTATTCTCTTATTCAAGGTCCTGCAGGAACAGGAAAAACTTATGTTATAGCAAAATCAGCTATTGAGTTAGCTAAACAAGGACAAACAATTCTGATTACAGCATTTACCAATAGAGCTGTAGATAATGTTTGCAAATATCTACTAAAAAATGATTTTCATAATTTTATCAGAATTGGTTCTTCTCATTCGATTCAAAAAGATATTAGAAATTACACTATAGATTTTTACAAAAAGCAAAATCCTGAGAAATCTACTAAAGGAATTTTAAGAGAGTATTCAATTATTGTAGCGACCACCACTACTATATCTAATCCAGTTTATGAAAAATTAGGAATCCAAACAATTATCATTGATGAAGCGAGTCAGATGACTGAACCAACGGTTTTATCTTCTTTGCTTGAAGGAAATAGGTTCATTTTGGTGGGTGATCATAAACAACTTCCTCCTGTGGTTCAAAGTCTTCAAGCTCAAAAGGAAAATATGGGTATTTCCTTATTTGAACGTTTAGCAGAGAGAAATCCTGCTTCTATACATCTTCTAACTCACCAGTTTAGAATGAATGAAAAGCTTATTGATTTTTCTAATGATCGATTTTATGATAATAAACTCAAATCATTTGATGATCTTGTTAGATATCAGAATCTTCTGGAGTTACCTAACTACAAAGGTGATTATTCTAAATTTAGTTGTCCCGAAATATATGATCCAAAACACCCCCTAATTTTCATCCCAGTTAATGGTATTTTCGATCACCAGAAAAAGTATAATGTTGAAGAAGCTAAGGTAGTAAGTGAAATAATTACTAATTTCTTAGATCTTGGGTTAACAACAGATCAACTAGGAGTAATCTGTCCTTACCGAGGGCAAGTAGCGGAAATCAGAAGAAATCTCTCTCCAACTATAACCGTTGATACTGTTGATCGTTTTCAGGGGAGTGATCGTGAATTAATTGTTCTTTCTTTAACCGAAACCACTACAAAGAGTAAGAGAGGTTTTGCTGATGCTAGGCGATTAAATGTTGCAGCCACAAGGGCAAAGAAAAAACTGATTGTTGTTGGCGATCCTTTAATAGATAAAGCAATACTTGGAGATTTTGTTGGTTATTTAACAAAAAATGCAACAGTAAGTGAAGTCACTCCAAGGAAAATGGAGAAAGTAAAAATTACAGCAGAAACAATAATTGTTGCAGAGAATCTATCTAAAATAGCTAAATTCTTCAAGAAAGTAGTAATAAAAGGAAAACAACTAGCTGAGTTAAAAGAGCAAAAATGTATGGTGTGCTTTCAACCTGTTTATGAAAACGCTATCGAGTGTCCATTTTGTGAGCATCTGTTTCACATAAAACATCTCGTTGATTGGATAAAAGAAAACGAGAGATGCCCATACTGCAAAACTACTTTAAGGATTTATAACTAGAATCGCAATTAGAACCTCATCTGTTTTTTAAAATTAAAATAAAAAAAAGAAAAAGAAAAAAGTTTAGAACTTTATTTTCTGTATCTTCTGAAGGCTAAAACTGATGCCAATCCTAAGAAGGATAGGAATACTAATCCGGCAATTCCAGTTGTGGTTGGTGTTG
>JAGLXK010000019.1 GCA_023132955.1 Candidatus Heimdallarchaeota archaeon | reverse complement strand
AATAAGGACATAAAGATAGAAACAAATAGAGAGATTCTGGACTTTTCTGATCCTGAAAAATTATTTGATTCATTGGAAAATCTTCTTAATAAAAGCGATTGGTATATCGCTGATTTAAAAAACCATATCGATAATGGATTCTTCGATTTAAATGAAAATCCTTTAACAGATCATGACGTGAGTGAAACAATTTACGAGCTTGAAGTTACAAAAGTTTTCATTAAAGGTTTAAGATCTGCATATAATATAATAACTAAAGAAAACATAACAGAGATTCATAAAATTGAAAAGGATGTTATGCCTGAGTTATGGAAATATTTGGATAAATACAAGCATCTAATGGAAAATGAGGAGTTCATAAAAAGTCAGATGGCTGATGGAATAGCTGGAATGCTTGAAGAGATAATCTATTTTGGTGGGCTTATTACCGTTTATACAGATGATTTCTCTAATATAGATAGATTGGAACGAGAATATGCTTACTTCTTTTCTAAAGAAGGAATGAAGAGGTATCCTAAACTTAATGGGCTATATGTTACTTTATTGACAACACTGGCTTCCCGGAAAGAAGAATTTTCAAAACTTGAAGAGTATGCACATAAGCTTCTAAGTCTCTCTGAAGGCTCCATCTATGAACCACGGAATTCTATTGCATTTTCCTTAGCAGGTAATCTAATTTTAGCAATTAGGAAAGAAATAACTAACGAGGAATTTACAAGGAGAATGAAAGAACTTCATGAAAGTTATTATTTATCGCTTACACCAAAACTAAATTCTGAGATAGAAATATATCTTACAAATATCTATTTAGCTCTTAACAATGAAGAAGCTTCATATGATATGAGAAGATTATTATCACCTGAATATTTTGACCCTTATTCAATTTTCATTCCAGAATTTGGAAAATTAGCTGAAGTGAACTCTGTCGGCGATATAATCTACATTCCTTTCAATTTACAAAGTGATTATGTTGCGGATGCGGATATCGAGGTTATGGAACAAGCTGTTCAAAAAACAGATGAAACTGAATCTACTGCAGATTTAACTGAAACATCAACAGAATAGTGGGAAGAAGATCTATTGATCATAAAGATCCTATTCGCTCTAGAGCTATTTACTATCTTGGAGGGAATCTTGTTCGTATTTCTAGTGATTCTTTTTATTTTTGTTTATATTTTATATCCTGGAGCAGCAATATGTCCAGTCATACAAATTCCTGGTTTTTTATCAATAGTTATATTAGTAGAACTTTTTTCAACTTCAAGTTATCTAATTTATATATTCAATAGAAAATTTACAGATTTGATTGATTTCAGATACTTTCTTTATAGATTTGTAAATATCCTAACCAGTATTATTGCAGTTACTATTTATTTGGTATGGTATGGAAAAGGATGTATCGTTTATGTTGGACTAGATCAATTTCTGATTTCATTAGTAATTGTAATATGTATACCATTTCTTTTTGTATTTCGTTTCGTTTTTCAAAAGATAAGTAAGTTGATTTCTGGATGAAGAGAATACTAGGGAGAAATAATTTATTAGAATTGCTTTTAACTGTTTCAATCTTTGGTTTTCTTTTAAAATTCATATTGCGAAAACCACCTGGAGGGTGCATTTTCTGGGTACCTATAGTAATTTCTCCATTTGACATTATTTTTATTATTTATCTTAATATTATCTCCATTTTCAGTTTTATTCTGTTTTATTATGATAGAATCAATGGGAGAAAAAATGATGTTTTTCTAAACCTACGAGTTGCTAATTTAGTTTTAAGTCTGCTAAGCCTTTTTTATTTAATCAATTGGTTTGATAAATTTTGTATTTCATATCGTATTTGGGTTTCAATATATTCCTTTATCTCTCTACCATGTTGTTTGATATTTCCCTTCATATATTTAATATTTATAAGATTTAAACAACATAAATTAGAATTAAAAATATTCAAACCTCAAAACTTAAAGAAAATTTTATCTAAGTTTTTAACATCTTTTAAACTAATAGTATTTGAAATTCTATTAGTTATATGTGTAATTTTGTATTCGTATACTCTCCCATTTAGCTATCCTTTTTCAGTATATGGATGCGGTTTTGAACAGTTTTACGGAGTTAGATTATTAACAGTTTTCTTCTTTATCTTAGTTTTACTAATTTCAATTATTAGCTTTATAAAACCATTATTTTCTAAAGATCTAAGAATATCTGATTTATCTCCTTTGATATTGTTAAGATCTATCAATATTGTAACTGTATTGCTTGGAATAAAATATTTTATATCCTATCAAACAGGAAATTGTATTAAAATCAGTCAAGAAGCATGGATATTGATTAAATCATTCAATTGGGTTTTAACAATTCCTTTGCTGCTATTTCTTTTTAAATGCTTAATTATCTTAATAATATACTTCATGAGAAATTCATTAAGGAAATAAGATAAAGAATTTTTATATTTTCTGGAAAATCTTCAAATGAAGAAACAACTTTTAAATAAAAAATCTAAGTTAAATCTTATGGATAATTGCAAAGTATGTGATAAAACAACTAAAATTCTCTTTATGGGAATGGAAATTCTTCTCTTTATTGCAATAATAGTTTTCTATGTTTTTGTTTTCAGGGATCATCCAGGTAGTATTGCTTGTTGGATAATTCCATCAGCATCTTATGTTAAACCTTATTCTATTATTTTAAGCGTTTTTTCTTTTATTCCTGTGAATATTTATTTTACTATTTCTAGAAAAACTATCAGAATCAGAGATCCAGTTGCTATTTCACGTTTAATAAATTCATCTGCTAATATCCTTGTCTTCATGATTTATCAAGGTGTAGGATCAGGTTGTACAGTCTACATTCATCTGCATCTATACTTATTAATTCAATCATTGGCTATGATTATTCCATATAATTTATTGTTGTTTTTCAATAGGAAGAACCGCAAACTACTGAGGAGTTAAAAAATATCAAACCTTGATAAGACGTGAGAAAGAGAATAAGAAGACTTATTAAAGAGAAAGAAAGAAGAATTAAATTGTTCTTATTATCCATATCCAGATTCTGTAGATGTCAATGAAATTGATAATACTATCATTACTCTTCAGTAGTATTTTGTAAGATGTGATTTGCTTTTATGAGTCTATGTTCTAAGCGGTAATTTATTCCTTTTCAATTACCATTGATAACATAATCTTTTGGATCTGATGAAACTGAAGTTACTACAGATTTAACTGAAATATTAACAGATTAATCAGTGGATCTGATCCCACATCTATCTTCAATCCTTCACAGGAGAAACTACACTTCACAATATAACCAAAAATAGATAACTATTTACGTATAAGAAAAAGAATTGGCTGGTTTTTTCCTTGAATTTAAGTGAATATTTCGTCAGCCCAGTTTTCAAGCCTTTTAACCTTTTCTTGTTGCATATATCTTCCTGTTTTGATCATTTTTGGGAAGTCCGACCAAATAGGAGATGACGTTAACCTACTTCTAAATAATTCTATTTTCTTACTTGCTGAATAGGAAGATCCTTTGAAAGCATAACAAATGATAACATTTTCTATTTGTCTGAAAATAAGTAGATAATTTTGATGCTCTATTCTTTTTAGTGAGCCTTTTGTTGAAAATACTTCTTGAATGATATTGTTTATTGCAGTCAAAAATCCTGAGAAAAGAATCTGATTGACTTGATCTTCATCACCGAATTGATAAGAGAAAAAGGGTATACCATTATCATCAAGAATCATCAACATGACAGGAGCGTCATTTTCTATCTCTTCTAAATCAAATGTTGCTCTATTTATCATATTTAGAACTAACTTATCAACTTGTGAAGCCTTTATTCTGTCTGCAAGGCTTGCATTTTCTTCGATGATATTTTTCCAGCCAGCATATTCGGTTAATATAGCGTCATGATCACTTGAAATCTTTCTTGCCAAATTCTCTAAGTTCTGACCTTCAGCTATAATTTGTGCTTGAGACAAAAATCCTGTTGCTTTGTCAATATCTGCATTTACCAATGCAAGCCTCCCTTTTAGCCAATACACTTCAGCTAGAAGAGATCTTGAAATCTGTTCTTTTGCTATTTCAAGCAATTTATCTGATATTTCTTCTAGATCCTCCAGAATTTCAGGATTGTTGGTAAACCTTAACTCATAGAGTAAAATTTCACAAAGATTCAACATCGCATGGATATTGATTTCTTGATAGACAAGATTCTTGCTTATGATATATTCCAGTATTTCTTGAGCTTTACCTAAACTAGTAAATCTATTTGTTTTTCTATGATACACAGCTTCAGATAATTGAGAGTAGTAAAATATCATGGTGTCTTGTTGATCTTTTGATGCGTTTCTAGATATGTCAAGATGCTCTTTTGCTTCGAAGTAATTATCTCTGAGTAAAAGTATATTAATCAAATAATAGAGCGATTCTACAACAGTAAATTTAAAATCTATTTCAAGAGCTTTTTCAAGACTTTTTGTGAAATACTCAAAAGAATTATCGAAATCTCCTTGGCTGTAATAAACTATTCCCACATTATTGTAAGTAATAGACATACCATAATTGTTACCAATTTTTTGAAGTAGAATCAAAGCAGTATCAAAGAACTGCAAAGCTTGACCAAAATCACCTTTTAATCTGTGAATTTCTCCTATTGCAACTAATGAATTTGCCATTATACTGTGGTCATTCAGCTTTTTGCCAATTTCTAAACTCTTGTCGAGAATCTCATGAGATTCATCCAATTTCCCCTGATAGGTAAGTATTTTTCCCTTACGAAAGAGGCTTCGTGCATAAAGAACTTCATTCTTAACCTCTTCAGAAAGATTTAAGCTTTTGTTGACATGCTCAACTGATCTCTTCAAATCAGTAAAACAATAAATACAACTTTTATGAAACTGAATTTGTGTTTCAATTTCCATCATAACAGTTGTTTCTTCGCCGATAATAGCGTTTTTTGCGTAGTTCTCTACCCTTTCAATCATTAGAAGACTTTCTTCAAATTTACCTAGCCTCCAGAGAGATTCAATAATTACAAAGTAGAGGTCATATTTCTGAGTGAAGGAGATCAGCTTTCCTCCAAATAGATTTAGTGTGTGCTGAGCGTGGGAAATACTATCATCAAAAAAACCCAAATGGGTAAGTACGAATGATTTTCGAAACATAAGTTCTGCAAAATTGCTCTCTGAGATATTGGGAGTCTCCTCTAATTGTGTAATTTTCTCCAAAGCTTCCTTATAGCTGTAAGAACTCATTAAGGAATCTATCTTTTCGAGCTGAGTATTGTTTTCTGTAAACTATTCCACTCTCACATTTTGCAGTTACATAGAGTAAAAATAGGTATTTTATATATCTTTCAATTAAGGCTACAATCCCATTCAAAAAGTGCAACCTGATAACAATTCAAATTCAATATAAGAAAATGGAAAAAAGAAGGAAAAAGAGAAAGTAGGGATTAATTGGAACTGAATTTTGTTCTTATCTTTTGGAAAGCCGTTGATCTTAAAAAGTATCTAGAAAGCTCCGTAAAAGCACAGAAACCTATAGTGAATCCTAGAATATACAACCAGTCTTCACCTGAGAGGAGATATGCAACTTTAAATTCCTTAAATCCGCTGAAAATCATCTGTAACGCAGGAATATATATCACGAGAAGTAAAAGTGCCCATGATAAAACAACTGCACCAATTAGAAATTTATTTTTAAAGGGTTTAGATTTAAATAGAGAAGTTTCATTATTATTCCGCGCGATGAAGACAAACCAAAGTTCGAACGAAAGGGTGGCGATAAAGGCAAGCATTTGCGAATAAGCAACCACAGCGTGTTTGAATTCTTCGGGGGATAGTGTTAATCCATTCTTTAAAGCCCAGTCAGTTATAACTCTATCACCAATTCCTAAATAGCCAATCAAGAAGGTAGAAACAGTAGCAAAGAAAGCGACAATACCAGCTAAAAATGCAAAAAGATAGATGTCCTTGACAAAGGATTTTTGCTTTCCTCTTGGAGGACGAGCCATTAATTCGGGATCATAAGGGTCAAAAGATAAGGAAAGAGCTGGTAAGGCATCAGTTAGAAGATTAAGAAACAAAATTTGCAAAGGTAACAAAGGTAAGATGCGAAAAGCTGCAAAGATGATAAGAACTGTGAAGATTTCGTCAAAATTACAACTTAAGAGATAACGGATAAACTTTTTCATGTTTTCAAAGATATTTCTACCCTCTTCAACAGCATCAACAATAGTATTGAAAGCATCATCAGTTATGACCATGTCAGCGACTTCTTTAGTTACATCAGTGCCTGTAATACCCATGGCGACACCGATATCTGCCTTTTTTAGAGCGGGTGCGTCATTGACTCCATCACCGGTCACAGCGACTATATGCTCCATTTCTTGTAATGTTTCTACTACTCTGAATTTATCTTTTGGACTCATTCTCGAGTAAACTTTTATTTGATTTATCTTCTCTTTTAGTTTTTCATCAGTCATTAAAGAGAATTCTTCCCCATTCACTACAAGGTCTTCTTCACTTTTAATAATTCCAATTTCTTCTGCAACTGCAATTGCTGTTGCTTTCTGATCCCCAGTTATCATTACTGTTGTTATCCCAGCTTGTTCACATTCTTCTATTGCATCTTTCACTTCTGGTCTTGCTGGGTCTATCATCCCTGTTAATCCGAGGAAAATCAAATTATCTTCTATTGTTTGAACATCTTCTTTATTATAATTTTCAGGTAATTCCTTATATGCTACTCCTAAAACCCTTAAAGCTCTACTTGACATTTCTAGATTAGCATTCAAGATTGTTTTTTCTAATTCTTTCGTTATCTTTTTTGTTTTACTATTGCTCATGACTTTATTACATCTAGTCAGAACAATCTGTGGACTTCCTTTCATGTATGCAACTTTCTTTCCATTATCTAGATTTATTGTTGTCATCCTTTTCCTTTCAGAATCGAAGAAAATCTCATGATCCCTCTCTTTTAACATTGTTTTTGTATATCCTGCTTTTTCAGCTAAAACGACTAAAGCAGCTTCAGTTGGATCACCTTTAATGTCTATTTTATCCTCATTACGTAGAACCCCTGAATTATTACAATTATAAGCAGTTTCTATTAGTTTGTTCAAAGAAGGAGTTTTTAATGGATCAATTTTAGTACCATTTTGTGTAAAATCTCCATCTAGTAGATATCCTGAACCTCCAACAGCTGTTTTACCATCCATTGTCCAAATTTCTTTGACTGTCATCTCATTTCTTGTTAAGGTTCCTGTTTTGTCTGAGCAGATGTAATCTACTGATCCTAGAGTCTCTACAGCTGGTAACCTCGAAACGATAGTTTTTCTCTTAGCCATTCTTGAAACGCCAACTGCTAATGTAATAACAATGGCTGCTGGTAATCCCTCTGGTACTGCTGAGATGGCTAAAGCAACTGCTACTTCAAAGCTCTCCAAAGCAGATTCTCCAAGACCTATATTGATAGCCATTACAAGAGCACAGATTACTAAAATGATTATTCCCAAGACTTTGCCTAATTTGTCAAGAGCTTTTTGTAAAGGTGTTAGCTCTTGCTTTACCTGTGTTAGCTGAGCTATTTTTCCGATCTCAGTAGACATTCCAGTCGCTACTACAACTGCTTGAGCTCTCCCATAAACGCATGTTGTTCCACTATAAATCATATTTTTCCGATCGTGAAGTCTAGCATCCTCAGATACAAGCTCTAGATTTTTAGTTATAGATGATGATTCTCCTGTAAGAGGAGCTTCATCAATTTTGAAATTATTTGCAGAAATTAACCTACAGTCGGCTGGGATCTTATCCCCAACTTCTAAAATCACTATATCTCCAGGCACAAGATCACAGCTATGGATAATCTCTTCTTTACCAGCTCTGAATACAACAACTTCTTGATCGAAATATTCTTTTAACTTCTCTAGAGCTTGATTTGATCTAAAGTTCTGAACAAAACCTATAATTGCGTTAATTATTATTATTGCAAAAATAGCTATTGCATCAATTATCTCTTCAGCTTCTTCCCCTCTAAAATACTTGCTCAAACCTATTCCTAGACTAATAAATCCTGCAACTGCAAGTAGTATCACCAAGAAACCTGTGAATTGCTCAATAATCATTTTGAGAATTTTAAATCGTTCAGTTATTGTCAGTTTATTTGGACCATAAATATGAAACTTACTTATTACTTCAGTTTCTTCTAATCCCTTGTCACTAGTTCCTAGTTTTGCATATATTTCCTTGATTTTCATGCTATGCCAAGGAATTATCTCCCTGTCTAATGTCACTTGGTTTTGCTTTTTACTTTTCTTTGACATCTTTACACCCTTTATTGAGCTATACTTTACATGCAGTGAAATGGGCGTTTACTTCACCATTAAAAAGTTTATTGAAACAGATATCGATATATATCGATTATTTCAAATTGTTATAGTTGTTTAACGATATGTATAGTTAATTATTCATTGAAATGATTGAATAAAACACTTTCCAATAACAATTATGAATGACCATTATTCTTTTAAATCTTAAATTTTGACAAGATTCAGCATGGTAAGAAGAATTATCAAAGCAGCACCAGATTATTTAGCCCTAAACTTCTTTGAGTTTATTAGACATTTTACTAATCTTCTTACTTCTAAAGAATATGATCTTTGGATAGAATCCGATAAACACACCACAGTTTTAGGTTATTCATGTAGAGGATTATTTGAAGTTTGTATTCAGTATTTTTATAAAGAAGATTTGGTGGTTGCAACAACTCCAATCCAGCACACATCATTTAGGAACATTTTGGAGAAGTATGTTAAACCAGAAAACATTCACATTATTAGATTGAATAAAAACTACAATGAAATAGAAGAAATTCCTCAGATGAAAAAATGTGATTTAGTAGTTGTAACACATTTATTCAGTCAGGATATGGATTTATCAGTGCTATCAGAATTTAAAAAGAAACATAACTGTATTATTATTGAAGATAGAGTACAGGGAGGAACACTTGATTTACTTTCAAGTCATGAAATTGTTGATATCCCAATATATTCAATGGCTATGGATAAAAGACCGATTGCTCTTGGGGGAGGATTTATGTATATTAATAATCAACATGAGGAATTAATAGAAGGTACAAAAAAGATAATTGAAGCATTACCCATAGAAAAGACAGGTAAAAGATTTAAAGAACTAGTGAAGAAGTTACCCACTTTCCTATTTTATAATAGTCGAATCTTCTTAGCTTCATTTATTGAGCTACTTGGAGTAGCAACTTTCTTCAATAGAAATATCAGTTTGTTGAAATTTGCTAAAGCTTACAGAGCAAAAAACCCTGGATTTGATCGAGAAACCTTTTTGAGTAAACCTTCTCAAGGTTTGCTAAAATCAATGTATCAGAATTTAGACAACTATAAAAAAATGGAAAGTTTGTTTGCTAAGAAATATTCTTATTTCATTGAATGTTTAGATCCTAAGATTATACCCTATTTCTTCCCCTGGTATAAAGGGAATAGCAGCTTGTCCCCCTATAATACGATACAAATTGAAGAACATTTGGTAGATCAGTTTCTAGAGTTCTTAACTGAATATGACATAACCTGTATAGCTAACCCTACTTATAAGGTGTTTAACCATTCTTATGAGAATAAAGAAGTAGATGTCAAATTTAATAATGGTATAGTATACATTCCATCAACTCCTAACATGAAGAGAAGAGAAATGAGTTATCTAGCTGATAAGTTAAAAGAATTCTATGAAATAACCAAAAATGTAAAAATAGAGAAGGGGAGATAATTCCCTTCTAAACATTTGATCTAATTTTCTTTTTGTTTTTTCTATTTTGAAATAATCACTTCTACTTCAAATTTTGCTTAGACCAGTCTAATGTCTCTTTGATGGCTACTTTATGAGTAGTATGTTCTGTTGTATTGAAAGTTGAAGCATATTTTGTTCCATTAATTATAAAGGGATATTTCCATTCATATGTTAGTTCTTTAAGTTCCTTCACAATAGGAATGAATGGTGCTAAAATCTTAATTGTGTTTTCACTAAGTACTTTAATTTTTGGCTCTTGATTCAACTCTTGAAAGATCATAGTGATAAATTCTCGACCTGTGACGGGTTCAGCCCCTTCGACATGAAATATTTGGCCATAAGAATTAGGATTTTCTGATGCTGTTACCATTCCTTTTGCTGCATCACGAATATACATCAATGAATGTTTCTTATCTAAATCTACTAACCATGTTGATGCTTTACCTTTAACTGGATTTTCTAGTAATGGTTTGGTAAATCCATTAACAACATTAGGTCCATAAAAATCTCCAAAACGTACGATGACTGCGTTGATTTCACCTTTAGAATGAGAATCTAGTATCTGTTTTGCTAAACGTACGCGAAGCTTTCCCTTCTTACCTTTAGCATTTAGAGGATGCTCTTCAGATATCTTATCATCTTGCATTTCCCCATACATGTACAAATTATCTGCAAAGACTAGATTAGCTCCAACTTCTTTAACAGCTGCTAGAATGTTATTATTAATGATTGGGAATTCCTTTAACCATTTTGTATAAAGAACATTAGCGCAATGACAAACTACATCTGCGCCTTGAACTGCTGTTAAAGTTTGTTCCTGTTCCATTAAATCAGCTTGTCTGATTTCAACATCAACATTTTGAAACATTTTTCTTGCTTTCTGCATGTTTCTTGTTACAGCAATTACTGATCTTTCTCTCTTCACAAGTTCAAAAACAACTGCTGAACCAAGTCCTCCTGTAGATCCTAATACAACAGCTTTACCATCAATTTTCTTTTGGTTTTTATTACTCATCTCTTACACCTTTACCGAACGATGTTCGATTATCTTTTTACTGCACCATATTTAAATATTTCTAAACGAACAAAGTTCGGTTAAGTAAAGTTTATATTAGAGTTTAATTACATTCAATTATGAGTAAGGATAAGAAGACTAGAGCGAGATCAGCAGAAGCAAAGGAAAAGCAATTTCAGCGCATAATTAAAGCAGGTCGGGAACTTTTTCTAAAACATGGTCCTGAAGGTGTGAGTATGCGTAAACTAGCACAGAAGCTGAACATGGGTCAAGCAAGTCTCTATACTTACATATCTAGTAAAAGGGAATTATGGTTTGCTATTCTAAGAAATGATTTTGGCAAATTTGAACTCGGAATGGCAGAAATCATGCAAGACCATAAGGGAAATTACAAAGAACTTCTAGAAAAAATCGCTCAGTTTTATCTTGATTTTGCAAGGGAAGATGAGAAACGTTACAAAATGATGTTTCAAACTCAAGCACCTCAAGCAGAAAGAACAGGATTACTCGAACAACAATATGATTCTAAGTCTATCTATTATTTAAACGAAATAGTCCAACGAGCTGTAGATGCGGGAGAAATAAAAGAGAAAGACGTTGGTAAATTGTCTTTTTTCATTTGGGGAATGGTTCATGGAACCGTGAGTGTTGTTCAAACTGAATTTTTTGGAGATCAAGAACAAATTCCAGAATATGGCAATATAGACGAATATCATCAGTTTGCATTAAAATATATTCGAAAATTACTTAGTGAAATGTAATAGAAAAAGAAAGAGAGGAGAAGTTATTTTTTACCAGTCTTTGGACTTCTTATTTTGGGTCCAGTTTTTACAAAAACAACAACAATTGTAGTTATTAGCAACTGAATTCCACCTATGATAGCAGCTAAAACCACAATTTCGCCTAGTCTTAACGATTGGAAGAAACCAGTAGAGAGTGCTTCTTCGTTAATTGTGATAGGTTCAATATTTGATAATGAACTTTCGCCATACCTATTTTTTGCAACAATCGTATAGTAATATGTTCCAGTATCATTTATTGAATCGTAGTACTCACTTGCAGAAATTGTGTCTAGAGGAGTTAAACCTGAAACTGACCAGATATAGGATTCTTCTCTGTAGACGTCGTAAGCCGCCGCACCTAAACAATCACTCCAATCAACATTAAAATCACCTATGAAAATTGGATTTGGTGTAAAGGATGCTAAAATGGGTTTTTCTGGAGGACCAACAAGTTTATTGTAAAAGACATCATTATCTGAACCTGCTCCACCCATAGAAGTACTATCGCGCCATACAACATGTGCGTATCCAATATCATCTGTTGTTATATCAGGATAATAGGAACCATCGTAATTATTCCCGGAAGAAACGATGTATAAGGGTGACCAAAGTTGTGTCTCAGAATCCTTTCTACGGTAATGAATATCGTAATCTAATCCAGACCCACCCAAAGGAGTGCCGTCGAACCATACGGTGTGAATATTTCCAAATATATCAACAGAAACTGAAGGCGCAAAAGAAGTATAAGTATTTAACTCTGATATTAACTCAATTTCCGACCACAAATCGAGATCAACTGAATATGAAGTATGGTAAACATCTCCATCAGACCCTGAATCAAGATATTGTTCATAATCTATCCAAACGACACTTAGTAAATCTTGCTCATTGCAGTCAAATTTAGCAGCTGCACTACTTGTTGAAGACATATGTGAGAGAACTATTAATGGAGACCAGCCCCCTCCAGGATTTATAGACTTGAAGAAAATATCACTGTCTGTGCCACTCCCAGCATAGTCAGTTGTATCATCCCAGAGAAAGTAAACATTACCTAGAGAATCTGAAAGAATTGAAGGGGTTAATGAGCCGCTTGTGCTTTCTGTTGAAACAACAGAAGTCTCACTCCAGCTAGAGAGATCGTTATCCCATTGTTTGTAGAAAATATCTGAATCTGTACCTGAGCTGTTATAGTCAGTGCCATCGCACCAGACTATGTTTACATTTTCTGATTTGTCTACAGAGATATCTGCTTTGAAAGCGGAGGTTGTACTAATATGAGAAACAACTTGTGTGGTTTCCCAAACATCAGTTGCGGTGTTCTTTTTTCTGTAAAAGATGTCAAAATCACTCCCTGCACCATCATAATCCATCGTGTCTTCCCAAACAATATGGATATTATTTTCCATATCCACATCAATTTCTGGATATCTTGAATTTCCTGTACTTACAGTTGAAACAACTTCAACACTTGACCAGGTTCTTGAAGAGGAACTCCAGTATCTATAGAAAATATCATTATCTATTCCAGCGCCAGCATAATCCTCATTATCGAACCAAACAATATGGATATTATTTTCACTATCAGCAACAATTGCAGGTTCAAGAGTGTTAGCTGAACTCATATCAGACATGATTTCAGTTCCAGTCCAATACCAGCTAGAATAATCATATTCGTTAATTGTCATGTTCTTTTCTTCATATGTTTGTAATGAGAATGTACTAATCGTATTCATTAGTAAACAAATCAACAATGTAATTGTCAAAGAGACAAAAGCTTTTCTTTTCATGAATAATTCAACCAATTAATGATATAAGCAAATCGTATCTATAAAGGTTATCCAGAAGAAAAATTGAAAGTGAATTGATTCTCCTTTTCAAGTTTGTATTCTATTTCTTTAAGTTCTCAAGTTCTGTTTTAACCAATTCAATGTCTCTTTGATAGCTATGTTGGCAAATTGTCCTTTTTCATTTGGGGAATTGTTCATGGAACTGTGAGTGTTATTCAAACAGAATTTTTTGGAGATCAAGAACAAATCCCAGAATATTGCAATATTGAAGAATATCATCCGTTTGCATTAAAATACATTAGAAATTTACTTAGTGAAATGTAATAAAAAAAGAAAGAGAGGAGAAGTTATTTTTTACCAGTCTTTGGACTTCTTATTTTGGGTCCAGTTTTTACAAAAACAACAACAATTGTAGTTATTAGAAGCTGAACTCCACCTATGATAGCAGCTAAAACCAGAATTTCGCCAATTCTTAACGATTTGAAGAAACCGGGGGATATTTCATCTTCAAGAACCTGAATAGATTCAATATTTGATAAGCTACTTTGACCATAATCGTTGCTGGCAAGTACTGTATAGAAATAAGTTCCAGCTGCGCTAATGTCATCAATATACGAAATAGAGGAAACAGTTGCTATGGGAGTTAAACCAGAAACAGTGGAGATGTAGGAAATATCACGATAGATCTGATAGCTCACAGCATCACTTTTCTCAGTCCAACTAAGGCTAATATTCCCAAGCTTAGCTGGATTGGGAACAATATTGTTAAGAGTTGGTGTTCCAGGACTTCCTACAAATTTTCTATACATAATATCTGGACCAGCACCAGCTCCTAGTATATCAGTCCAATCGCTCCATGTAACATGTAAATGACCTAGATTATCAATTGCTAAAGCAGGGGTAATAGAATCTGCTATATGACCGGAAGTTAGAACTCCAAGAGATGACCATGAATCGGTAGTTAGATCCTTATATTTGAAGAAGATGTCTGCATCTGGGCCCACTCCTGAATACTCAGTCCGGTCTTCCCAAACTAGATAGAGATGAGAATTATCCGATACCATTCTCAATTCGGTTGATGGTGAATCGCTTTCAGTACTGACAACTTTAGAAATATGCCAAGTATCAAATTGGGAATCATAATATTTGTAAAATACATCCCAGTCGGTACCAGCGCTATCATAATCAGATTTGTCGATCCAAGATATGTGAATTCTATCTAGATCATCAACGGATATATTAGGAATTCCAGAAACATCATCACTTTCTGTACTTATAATGGTATATGGAGACCATGTTGTCAAATCTGCATCTAGAGTCCTGAAGAAAATGTCGAGATCAACACCTGAACCTGCGTAGTCAGTTTCATCTGCCCATGTAAAATAAATATTACCCGTTGAATCACTATCAATACGTGGAGTATATGCTATGAGGGTGCTGTATTCTGAGACTATAAAGGTAGAACTCCAACTTCCAGCAGAAGTTCTTCGTTTATATAGGACATCCCATCCGTCAGAGTCATCACTCCAAACTATATGTGTGGTATCTTTTACATCCACGTGTATTACAGGACGATCTATTTCTAGAGTGCTATCAGAAGAGACTAGTTCTGTAGTGCTCCAAGATCCTGAAGAAGATCTCTGTTTGTAGAAAACATCTTCATCAGTACCAGCTCCTAGTATATCAGTATAATCGCTCCAAGTAACATGGAGGTTATTTTCTGAATCGATAGCTATTCTAGCATATGCTGACCCACTTGTACTCTCAGTAGAAACTACTTCTAGAGGCAACCAAGTTTTTGTTTGAGCATCGTATTGGACATAAAAAACATCTCTATCAGCCCCAGAACCTCCAAGATCAGGCGTTACATCATCAAAAATTATGTGTATGTTATTTTCACTATCACAGGCTATGTCAGGATGATACGCACTTACTGTGCTGCTTTCAGATATAAGTTCTACAGGAGTCCACCACCAAGAAGATAGATCATCTAGACTAATGTCATTGTTTAAAATAATACTATCAGATGTGGAATTAACATTCAGTGAGGAGGGAAAGAATCCGACTATGAGAACTAGAAAATTAATAAGAAATAGAATTTTTATTTTTTTCATTTTAGCACAACCAAGTCTTACAGAATAAGGAATATGATAAAAACTTTCCTCATAAATATGTTAAAGTTACTTAACGGAGAGATGACAACTAGCTTCTTGCACTCGTAAATACTCTTTGAAACCTATAATCTATATGTAGTTTCATTAGCTAAGGTCGACCATACATTTACACATTCAAAGCACTTCCGAAAAATATCTAAACAAAAAATGTTTAAAGACATAAAAAAACCACAATTTGTCATGAAGTATATACTTGCACCTATGGAAAAAATAACCGATTCCTGTTTTAGGTACATTTGCCATAAATATGGTGCAGATCTTACTTTTACAGAACAAATTAGATTTGAAACCTTGGTCAAGAAAACTAAATCTGCCTTAGAGAGAATTAAACTTCACGATGATACTCCTACAATGATCCAGATTATGGGGAAGGACGAGGAAAAATTAGATGTTTTCATGAGAGATTTTACTCCTGAAAGAGGTTTTCAAGGCTTTAATCTGAATCTTGGATGTCCTTCTCAAACATATGTTAGACAAGGTATTGGAAGTGCAATGATTAAAAGACCAACAAAAGTCAAGAGAATGGTTGATTTGATCAAGAATTATGGTTACAATATCAATATTAAGTTACGTCTTGGAGTAAATTTAACTGAGAAAAGAGAAAAAGTATATCTTAAATTAATAGAAAAAGTTGATGCAGATTTCTTTGTTGTACATGCCAGATATAGATCTGAGTCGTATGAAAGGAAAGCAGATTGGAGTGTTTTTCCTGAATGTGTTAACACAGGAAAAGCCATTGTTGCTAATGGAGATATTCAAACTAAGATGGACGTAGAAAAAATGAAAGAAATCGGTTGCATCGGAGTTATGATTGGGAGAGCTGCAATGAATAATCCTTTGATATTTGGACAATTAAAAAACTTGAAGTTACCGCCTTTAGAATCTGTTAAAAGAGAATATATTGAATTGTGTAAAAAGCAAGAATCTAATTATTCTGAGAATGTGCTAAAGTTACTAAAATGATGTTATAACACTAGATCAAGAACATAGACGTTTTGACAACATTTAATTATAAGTAATCACTTATACACTTAATGTCGATGAGAAAGGAGATACTTGAGGTTTCAGAGATTTTCAAAGCTTTATCAGATCCTACAAGGTTAAGATTGATCAGATTACTTGTGTCCAATATGGAAGAAAAGTTGTGTGTGGTAGATTTAGCAGCAAAACTCGGTGTATCACAACCAGCTACATCACAACACTTGAAAATTCTAAAGAATGTTAATATCCTCTATTCAAAGGAAGATAGACCAAAGATATACTATTTCCTGAATCTTGTTGAGTTCAAAAGACAGAAGAAACTTGTGGATAAATTGTATGAGTTTGCATTCACTAGATGTTCTCAAGGAGGACAGTGTGAAGAATGTCCATTTAGAGATGACTGTGAGGATGTCAGTATTGACTAAAATAATTTATCGTTGATTTTTAAAAACACAGCCAGAAGAGCGATACAGATTTAGAAAGACTTAAATAAGTATATACTTATGGACTTATAATTAATAATTATGAACGTGGTTGATATGAACAATGCTTTAGAAATAAAAAAGAAAACAGAAATGAAATATAATTGGAGAATCTTGATTACTTGGGGTTTTTTGGGGTTGATTTTTGTGTTAATAGTAATTATGACTTTTATGAGAACTCCTGAACATATAATAAACACACTGACTTTAATCAGTAGTCAATTGAAGTACTATTTCCTTGCGATGCACATTGTAATGATTCTTCTTTTAGGAACAGGAATTGTATGGACAAGATTTAGAAACCAAATTTTCTTTGTAATGCTGTTTCTTCTTTCTTTGTCTAGCACAGTTGTTTCAAGTATTTTTGTAGTTATACCAAACATCATCTTCTTTGGAGTAATCACAGGCCTAGTCTTCCTTGCGTTTGTATCTAAGAAACTGAAGTTTGATCTAGAAAACGCTAAGATTCTTGATTGGATATTTTCTAGTATCGGATTACTCTTTGGTTTTTGGTACCTTCACTGGATTGATGCCCCAATAGCTTTGAATGCGCTTCTCTATTCACCTTTAGGAGGAGTAAATTGTCCAACTTTAGTTATGATGACTGCTCTTCTAATACTCACAAAAAAACCAAAGCCAATAATGTTATCGACATTTGTTGGAGTTCTAACAATTTATTTCGGTTTTTTTGGTATAATAATGATTGGTGCGTATGTAGACATTGTTTTAATCTTATGTGGGATGTATCTAGTCGGAAAAAATTTGTTCAATTGGATAACGATCAGAAAAGAAAAAACAACTGAAAAGTCATAGATAATAAGGAACGTATATAGAAGAGTTGACTTTTGAGGTAATATTTATTAGCCTTAAAAGAAATTTCCTTTTTATATGAAAATGAAAGCGATAGTTTTTGAAAATTTCGGACCACCGGATGTTCTTCAGCTCAAAGAAGTGGAAAAACCTGTCCCCAAGGATAATGAAGTACTGGTAAAAGTATATGCGGTACATGTAAATTATGGGGATATCCTAACTCGAAATTTTAGAAAAATCTCCCCGCGCAAGTTCTATATGTCTTTCTTGATGTGGTTTTTTGCGAAAATATTTTTGGGTTTCAGAAAACCAAAAATAAAAATCCTAGGAAGTGAGTTTGCAGGGGAAATTGAATCAGTAGGTAAAGATGTCGAACGATTTAAAGAAGGTGATCAAGTTTTTGGATATAAAGGTATGAACATGGGTGCTTATGCTGAATATCTATGTATGCCTGAAAAAGGGACAGTGGCACTAAAACCTACCAATATGACCTTTGAGGAAGCTTGTACAGTTTCAGGTAATTCATTGACTGCGCGAAATATCCTTAGCAAAGTTAACATAGAGAGTGGTCAAAAAGTCCTTATCAATGGAGCTTCTGGAGGGATAGGAAGTATTGCTTTACAGCTTGCCAAAAACTCCGGAGCGGAAGTTACTGGGGTATGTGGTACCCCAAGATTAGAAATGGTAAAAGCTCTTGGTGCTGACAAAGTTATTGATTACACTAAAGTGGATTTTACAACTAAAGGAGAAACCTATAATCTTATCTTTGACGTATTAGGTAAGAGCTCGTTTTCACGTAGTAAAAAAGTGCTAAATAAAAACGGAATCTATCTTTTAGCCAATTTCAAATCGAGACAGCTGCTTCAAATGCTAAGGACTTCAATCATAGGTAGCAAGAAAGTGAAGTGTGTGTTGTCTTTTGAAGAAGATATTGATGCCATCAAAGAGCTTGTAGAAGCAGGGAAGATAAAATCGGTCATAGATAGAAGCTTTCCGATGGAACAAGCTGCAGAGGCTCATGACTACGTAGAAAAAGGACTTAAGAAAGGATATGTTGTAATAACTTTTAACAATAATGACAAAAACTAACAAAATGAAGGAATAATTATGAAAGCGATAGTATATGAAAAATATGGGCCTCCGGAAGTTCTTCAGCTTAAAGAGGTAGATAAACCTATCCCTAAAGATAATGAAGTACTAATAAGAGTATATGCTTCAACAGTGCATGCGGGGGACGTAAGAATGAGAAGCTTCACAGTTCCTCCAGCAGAATGGCTCTTAGCACGAATATTTCTAGGAATTAGAAAACCTAAGAGAAGTATACTAGGAATGGAGCTATCAGGAGAAATTGAAGCAATTGGTAAAGATGTAAAACAATTTAAGAAAGGAGATCAAATTTTTGCTTCTACCTTGTGGTCGAATTTTGGTGGATATGCTGAGTACAATTGTATGCCTGAAAACAAGGTACTAGCTTTAAAACCCACTAACATGACCTTTGAGGAAGCCGCTACTGTTCCTAATTCTGGAATTACAGTGTTAACGATTCTTCGTAAAGCAAATATCCAGAGTGGACAAAAAGTTCTAATTTATGGTGCTTCAGGAAGTACTGGAATAACTGCAGTACAAATAGCCAAGTCCTTTGGGGCTGAGGTTACCGGAGTATGTAGTACAAGCAATTTAGAAATGGTAAAATCATTCGGAGCTGATAAGGTCATTGACTACACCAAGGAAGACTTTACACAAAACGGTGAGACATATGATGTTATATTTGATGCAGTAAGTAAGATGGAGAAGAGCAGCAAAAAGTCTCTAAAGAAGACAAGTATCTTTCTTGACGTTAACAAAGATAGCGGAGGTATGGTTAAAGCTTCTAAGGTAAGAGATGATCTAACCATCCTCAGAGAGCTCTGCGAGGCAGGAAAATTCAAAGCTGTCATAGATAAGCGATTCCCATTGGAACAGATTGTTGAAGCACATCAGTATGTCGAAAAAGGACACAAAAAAGGAAATGTAGTCATTACCATTGTATGATGCTTTTATACATTTACTATGCGGGAATACTCATGAAACCAATCTATGTATAATTTGAATTTATTGGTGTATCAGAAATAAAAGGTGAAAAAAATGGAAACTAAAGATGAGATCAAAGAAATTAAAATTAGTACGTTTAGGATGGTCCTTAAGATCATGAAGCTATTTTTGTTTAGCCTCATAAGAATGAAGTGGTATGTTCCGGGTGTATCTGAAATAACTGTTGATGAATTAAATGATCGAATAAATTCCAATCAGTCTCCCATAATAATTGATGTTCGAGACAGAATAGATTTTTATGGAGCTGAAGGATCTATAAAAAAATATGGACATATTCTAAATGCTATATCTATCCCCATTATGCAATTATCTGCTAACTTAAAGGAGCTTTCTTCTTTTAAAGAAAAGGAAATAGTATCAATTTGTCCAGGTGGGGGAATGTCTTTGATAGTTGCTGAAATAATGGTCAAAACAGGTTTTGAAAAAGTTTATAGCTTAAAAGGGGGAATGGACCAGTGGGATAGAAAAGGATATCCTACCACTACAGATATAGATCCTAATTACCCTCTTGATGAGTTTGAACCTACATTTTCAAAAGGTAAAGTTAAAGCAAAAGAAGAAAAGCAAACCTTGGATGAAAAATTTATAGGTGAAATACACAAAACTGTAGATGCACGCAATTTAAGTTGTCCCAAACCTGTCTTAATGTCTAAAAAAGCATTAGGAAAACTAGATATTGGTCAGGTGTTAGAAATTCTAGCTACTGATCCTGGAAGTAAGAAAGACATTCCAGCTTGGGCTCATGTAACTGGTCAAGAACTCATTTCCGTTGAAGAGAACGATTCCAAAGAATTTCGCTTTCTAGTTAGAAGATTAGAATAAATGATTTTTGAGGATGCTAAAAAATGAATAAATCTGAGAAGTTTTGGGACAGAAGTGCAAAAGAATATGAAAATAAAAAAATAAATTGGGAAAAGATTTACAACAGAGCTGTTGAAAACACTAAAAAACATCTTAATAGTAGCGATGTTGTTCTAGACTACGCTTGTGGGGCAGGAGTAATAACTGCACAAATTGCTGACTATGTGAAAGAGATTCATGCTATTGATATCTCATCTAAAATGATTGATGTTGCACAAAGAATAGCAGACGAACGCAAAATTGAGAATATAAATTTCTCAAAAACAACCATATTTGATGATAGATATGAAAGGGAATCATTTAATGTGATTACAGCTTTTAACATTCTTCATTTATTAGAGGATTCATTAGAAGTTATACAGAGGATAAACAAATTACTTAAACCGGGAGGATTATTCATTTCTGAAACACCTTGTATGGGAGAGAAAAAATCGTTATTAGGTACTTTTCTTTCCTTACTAAGTAAGCTGAGAATAGTCCCATACTTGAATCCTTTAAAATTCTCAGAATTAGAAGATTTGCTAAAAGAAGGAAATTTCCAAATAATTGAAACTGAAGATCTACAAAAAAAACAAATGAATTATTTTATAGTAGCAAAAAAAATACAATTGTAAAATAAGGGATATGATAGAATAATCTATAATGTACGGGAATCTCTAGCCAAAAAATTATTAACTTTAAGATGACTATGATTCTTTATGAAAATGAAAGCGATTGAATATGAAAAATACGGACCTCCTGATGTTCTTGAACTAATAGAAATAGAAAAACCACAACCAGAAGACGATGAAGTCTTAATTAGAAACTATGGGTCGTCAATTAACACCGTAGATGTAATTGCTCGAAGTGGAAAGGCTCCAAAAGTAATTTTTTGGGGGGCTAGGAAGTTGATAGGACCGCTATTAAGACTATCCTTCGGTGGACTCAGAAAGCCAAAACAGAAAATTCCTGGTTTTGGTTTTGCAGGTGAAATTGATTTTATTGGGAAAGAAGTAACAGATTGGAAAGTGGGAGACCATGTCTATGGATACTCAACAGGAGCTTGTTCTGAATATATGACCGTTCCTGCATCCAGATTGGCAAAAAAACCTGCGAATCTAAGCTTTCAAGAAGCAGCAGCGGTCCCTGGAGGTGCCTCACCTGCACTATTGGCGTTTAGAGATTTAGTACAACCTGAGAAAGGCCAGAAAGTCCTTGTTATTGGAGCTTCTGGAGGAGTCGGTACATTTGGAGTCCAGATCGCTAAACTATATGGAGCTGAGGTTACTGGTGTTTGTGGACCCACTAATGTAGATATGGTAAAAGAGATTGGAGCAGATTTTGTAATAGACTATACAAAGGAAGATTATACAAAGAAAGATCAAACCTATGATATAATATTCGATTCCATTGGTGCTAATTCTCTTTCTAAATGTAAGAAAATTCTAACAGATGAGGGGTCATATGTTTCTAATAATTTCTTAAATAGCAGAAGACACATTTTTCAGGCAATGACTAATCGATTTAGGAGGAAGAAATTGAAATTCGGGGTGGCAGATGAGAGTGCAGATAATCTTGACTCACTTCGAGAATGGATTGAGAATGGAAAGATCAAACCTGTAATAGATACTGTGTATCCTCTAAGCAAAACTGCAGATGCTCATCGACATTATGAAACAGGTCATTCTAAAGGTCGAGTAGTGATTAGCATAGATTGAATAAGTAAGGATCATGATCAATAGATCTATCAATTCTTTATCGATTTTTTCATTTACATCACACGTTGGAACAAATGCCTGAGGTTCATATTCTCTATTTAGTTTTAAAAAGATGAATGGCATTGCTCTTGGATAGGGCAGGATGGACATTTTATCTTCAACAAATAAATAACAAATCCCACCAGTGCAGCTATAAAGCCAATTAAAGCTATTAAAGCTAAATAAGAGAAATCCATAAAGAATGAAATGACAATTAGGATAATTGGCAAAAACCATATTATGGTCATTAGCCATGTCCAATGTTTTTGACCTACATGTTTATGTAAATGCGATTTACTCCACTGATCTACAGACAACAGCTTCTCAATAGTCTTCCCTTTCTCTTCATCTATTGTAGTTTCCTTAACTTTGAAATAACAGTATTTACAAATCGTAAATGGCATTAGCAAGAAGTAAAACAAAAGAGAATATACTAAATACCCCACAGCAACCCATAAATTAAGATAATATATCCCCCAGGTGCCAAAAACTATTAGAGCTAAAATAATCAAAATAGGTATAGGTTTATAGAAGGGACACTTTGGGAATATTCCCAAAAAAAATAGCTTGGACTTCTGTTCTTCCACCATATTCATTCACTACCAGAATTAACTTAACTGGTTATTAAATTTACTTAGTTATTTTCTCTCAATAGTGGATACAACCACATTTTCTCTTAAGAGATACATTGTATTACTCTTTCTAGAAATAATATAGAACATATTCTTGAATTAGTTATTTTATTCAAAATAATCTCGTATTTGATGGAGTTCAGTTTTACATGTCTCGCTAACCAGTTCTGCAAGATACAGACAATATTCATTTATTGATTTGAAAAAATACTTGGATTGATTATTTTCATTTGTAATTCCCGGATTATTAATTATGCTATATAATCTTAGTAAGCTGAAAGAGTTAGCTAGTATCATAAAATAAGATAGATTTTCTACCTTTCTCCCAGAAATTTGTTCATAGGTATTTGTAATCATTTGAACTAACTTTTTTTTACTTCCAAAGATTTGCTCGTAAAGCGAAAATGCGCTAATAGTAACGGATGTAAATCCTAAATCTGTTCTAAAATCCCCAATAGCAATTCCTGACCAATCCAATATTCTAAAGTCCTGGTTATCTTGAACGATTACATTTGATTGGTGATAATCTCCATGAATAATAACCAATTCATTGCAAGGATTACTTGTTTTATTATTTTCTAACCATTCAAAAACTGGTTTTAATTCATGTAGTTCTTTTGGAAACTTCTCAATCAGAGATTTTCTTCTTGTTAATATTTGGTCTATTGGTGCAAAAGGATTCTTTTGAATATCCGGTGAATGAATTTGAGTTAACAATCTTGGATCAATTCTGTGAATTTTATCTAATTCTTGCAACAACCTTCTGATAAATTGTGTAAACTTCTTTGGATTCCCATCTAGTAAATAGTCAAGTCTTGTACCTTCAATTTTCTCCATAACAAAATATGGTCTCTTACGCGTGTTGGGAGTTAGTTTCATAAGATAAGGTTTTGGGACGCTAATGTTGTTATCGAATAATGTTTTTTGAACACTGAACTCATATTCAGCTATTGTATTTGATTCATTAGGTCTGAAAATTCTCTGAATATATTTTCTTAAATGGTTATGAAAGCTTATTTCGTAAATTGTTGTATCTGCTCCTCCTTGTAATTCTTCATAGTGTTTTAATTTCAGATTATTTGGTATGATTTTGATTTTAACTAACTCTTCTTGTACTTCCAGAGCATGTTTGTTCTTCTGCAGATTATCTGAATTCACACTATATGCGTGTTTAATAACATTAAATAACTTTCTCTCAAAATATGTAACACCTTCCAAGAAGGGAATTATTTCCAAGATTATCAAAAGCTTCTATATTCCCTCTTGATATGTTCTTAATCGTTGCAAAAATGTTTAAATACTTTCTTTAGAATCTTCACTTTGATAAAATGATGCACAAAAACAAAATAAAAAAAATAACTCTTCTATTGTGTCTAACTTATGTTTTAAGTTTCAACTCACAAATTTCTAACATTAATGTTTATGGCAGTTTTTTTGGAAGATCGGGGGATTTTTTTAATTTCAATAAAGAATTAGCAAATGGTTCTGTTTTTGAATGGAAAATACAGAATGTAGAAAAATCAGGTTCTTATGAGGAAATTCAGCTAAATAATAATGATGTTTTGACAGTTGAGTTAGGTAGTATAGATGAGTCCATTATAGGTGCAGATTATGAATTACTAACATTCCTGGTATACTTAAATTTTAGTTATGGAATTTTACTAAATGGGAAGTCACTTTGGGAGAACCAGACTCAACATCTAGATTCGTATCTATATTGTGGGAGAATGTATAGTCCAATGTTTTATCAATATGCGTTTGGTCTTAGTAATCCTATTTCTTTGAATATTTATGAACCTATTTACTTTTATCCGCTTGAGTACATCAATGGTTCAGAGACCATTTCCTATTTTGATAAGTTCTATGACACACTCCACGACATAGCTCCACAAAATGTAATTAGAAGCGAGAATGGTAAATATATTGAAATAGTCAGACTTGAACATGTTATAAAACAAGATTATGAGACTACAGAAGAAAATAAATTATCAATAAACACTGAAATAGGAATAATGGCATTCTACAGATATTCTTATGAATATTTAGATAAGTTAAACAGCTCAAATTCAGAATATTTTTCCTATGAGATTTTTTCAAAAGATTATGGTCCCAAAGAATATAGAACTATCCCTGTAGATATTGGACCTATTATATTATCTTTAGGTAGTCTTGCATGTATAACCTATTTCTTTAAAAAGAAGAAGAAATAATCCCCCTCTTCATTCTTTCTGAAGACCTTCCAATAAGGGTATTATTTCTAAAGATTTGAAACTAACTTCCCTAACGAGAAGGATGACAAAACTAATAGTTAGGAGTATACGAAAAGGAAGGTCTTTCCAATAAGATACCCATCAATTTCAGAAAGATATATAATCGAAGTTTGCGTTATTATTATGGAAAATGAAATCGGATAAAAAGAGAGTAAAGAAACTAGTATATGTTCTTCTTATCATATCAGTACTTCTAGTATCTGTTATCTTGATCGATAGAGTATTACCATTTATTTTCGTTACTAGATTGAGAAATACTATTGAAATTACAAGTGATGGAGATTTTGTAAAATATGATTTTCCAGGAAATGGTTCCAAGGATAATCCCATAGTTATTGCTGATTTGGAAATTGGAACAAAAAATAGGCGTATTCGGAAAGCTTATCAGTTAATTGAAATTTCAAACACGAGCTATCATGTAATTATCGAAAACTGTTGCCTTATAGGAGGTGCAACAGCGATATCAGTAGGGAGTTTAAGAGGAGGATCAATAACAATTAGAAATAATTCATTCATCGGTGTAGAACATTATACAGGACCAGGATGTGAGGGGTATTTTACTACACTCTTTTTTGAGATATGGATTGCTAGTAATATCAATGTTGCAAATAATACTTTTGAAGGGAGGTCTTGGGGCATGATTTTTGCAGAAGTGTATAACTCATCCTTTTCAGATAATACTGTATCAACTGAACATAGAAACATAGGTTTAGAAATCCATAAATGTCGAAATCTAATTATAGAAAAGAATCTAGTAGAAGGTATTGGAATCTCTGATTCAGACTATTTGAATATCACTGACAATGTGATATCTGGTAATCGACCTGGTTTATTGATTGGTAAAGTATATTATATATTTGTAGCTAGAAATACCTTCTTGAATTGCACAAATTATGCAATTAAGCTTTATTCTGAATCGATGTTTGTAGAAATTTTCCACAATTCATTTTTAGATAACAACATAGATGGTGTATCCCAAGCATTTGATTCTGGGATTAGTAACATATGGTTTAGTTCGTTATATCTAGAAGGTAACTTTTGGTCTGACTTAGGTGGTAATTTAAATTACACCATCGATGGGTCAGCTGGTTCGATAGATCTTTACCCTCTTTCTTCTCCAAAGTAAATGATATTTTGAAACTAATTCTATTCCCACTTTATACTTTTCATTCCAAGACTTCGTAAAGTCTTTGAAAGTTCTCCTACATGAACCATAGCATGTCTAATGACATAAGAGAATTTATGTAATCTTGAAGCAAAACCTCTTTTTGAAAATCCATCTTTCTCCAACAAATCTTTATCATTTAATTTACCAAGAACTTCAAATGTTTTTGACTCAACTTTTAGAAGGTAATTCTCAAAAAATTGTCTATCTTTCTTTTTCAAAGTCTCTGTTTCTTTTTCCTCAGAATTAGCAGAAACTTCACTTAAGTGTACCCACTCCTCTGGTGAATCAGACATATAGTACTCTATTGCCTCTATGGCATGAAAAAGAGTATATCCATACATCCATTTATTTTCACTCTTTTTCCAGAAATCCCCTTCAATTCTAGAAGTAGCATCTTTAAGCATTTTAAATACTGCTTGTATTTCTATATTGATTGCTTTAGTTATAGATTTCATAAGAATTTATTCGAGTAAAATTCATAAATCTTTTGGGAAGCCATCAAATCCTACTAATTAACTAAAATATTGTAAAATATTTTCGTATTTATATACTCAAGTAATTGTATTTGCATACCTAAATAAAAGCTTGGATAAAAAAGTTTTTTTAACGAAACTATAATCTCGATTAGCATGACTTCTAAACAACTGTCAAATTTAGAGGAATCTGAAAGAATAAGATTAGAACGAGACACGCTTAAGAATGAGCTTTATGTTCTAACAAAAAATTACAAGCTATTAGAACAAACACTTGAAATTTTGAAAAAGGATTCAGATACTAAACGCAACGTGGATGAAATACTTCTAGTAGCCCAAAGGAAAAATTTGCAAGATCTTGAGACAAAACTACTTTCTTTGAAAAATAGAGTTTCGAACTTGAGTTTGCAACTCCCTCACATAATCCTGACAGTTTGGAAGCTACTCTCAGAAAAATCTAATGAAAGTTTGGATAAAAGAGTTTTTGCTAATAACAAAGAAAAAGCTGTAGAGTATATTGTTGAACGGTTCCACACAACTATACTTGATGCTGAAAGAATCTATTGTCTTATACATGAATGGAGTTTTCACTTATGAACTGTTCAGATACTATAAACAATTGGCTCTTGGAAAAAAGAAACCTGAACCCAAGAAAAAACCTAGTCCTTAGATCCTGGAGAAGCATTTTAAACACTTTTGCATTTCTATATTGATTGCTTTAGTTATAGATGTCGTAAGAATCTATTTGAGCAAAATCTATAAATTTTTTGGGAAACCATCAAATCCTACGAAATCAGCCAAAATATTGTGAAACATATTTATACAATAAACAAAGATAACTTCAAAGGATGTTAGTTTATGAAAAGTGCTCGATCTAGATGGGAATCTTTAAACATAATCCGTAAAGAAAAGTTTGAAAAAGTTTTACCAATTGCTATGAGAGAAAATAATATTGACATGTGGATTCATGTAATGAGAGAAGGAAATCCTGATCCTCTTAACATTGACCTAGGAGGAGATAATGGATACTTCATTTTCACTGATCTAGGAAAAGATAGAATCGAGCGAGCAGTATTAGGTGGATATGAGGGGGACCTTCAACCATTAGAAGTGTATGATATTTTTAAACATGAAGATGAATTGCAAGAGTTTGTTTCTGTAAGAAATCCTCAACACATAGCAGTTAATATGTCAGATTGGATTGCAGTTGCTGACGGGCTTTCACATTCAGAATATCAAAAACTAACTTCAGCTTTGGGTGAAAAGTTTTCGAAAAGAATCGTTTCAGCTGAAATGGTTATTACTGATTTCAGAACTAGAAGAGTTCCAATTGAAATTGAAGTTTACTCAGAATTATGCGAAATTACTAGACAACTTCTGGAAAGAGCTCTATCTGATGAAGTTATAAAACCAGGTGAAACATCATTGGAAGATGTAGGGTGGTGGATGGAAGATCAACTCATAGCTCTTGGAATGAGTTCTACTTTTGATCTCGCTACTCCAATGATAATAAATTCAGAGAAATCAGATAAGTCAGAATATAAATCAAGTAAGTATGTTATCCAACGTGGAGATCTTATGCAATATGACTACGGAATCAGTCATATGAACTTTGGAACAGATTTCAAACGTGTTGCTTATGTATTAAAAGAAGGAGAAACTTCTGTCCCTTCAGGTATTCAATTTGGATGGGACAGAGCATTAGAAGCTCGAGAAGTTATTAAATCCACTATTAAAGTAAGTCAGACAGCAGGTGAAACTTTAAAGAAGATTGGACAGGCTCTTGAAGACGCAGGTTTTGAGTATATCCACTTAATAGTTGATCCAATGTTAGGAGGAGGACCTAGTCTAGACCCCAAAGAAAATCAAGAATATCCGGGTAAAACAGAGGTTTCAATAGATTGCCATTGTGTGGGAAATACTGGAAATAGTGAGGTGGCATCAGGTCCCTCAATTGCTGGTTTCAGACCAGATCGAGCTCATTTAGTTATCAAAGAAAATAATCTTTTTGCCTTCGAATTCATAACTTACACCCCCAATCCTGATTGGAACGGAAAAAAAGTACGTTTCAACATAGAAGATGATGCAATTGTCACAGAGAAAGGAGTTGAATGGTTGTATCCTCCAAATGAAAGAATACTGTTAATTAAATAGATCGGTAGTTTAAGTCATCCTTTCCTTTGAATATGTTAGGCTATTTCGATATGTTTTATAACTCTCTCTTGAACAAAGAGAAATAATAAAGATGTAAAAACAAATATTTCAAAAATACTGTTCTGGAGATTGAAGATGTTAGCTGGTCAAATAATCATTTCGCTTTGTTTTGTAGCAGTAATCATTCTATTGTTTACTAACAAACTTAATCGAGCTATCGCATCTTTAACAGCTGCAGTAATAACCTATTTTGTTTTGGTTTTTATAGAAGGAAAAGAATTTGATGTAATCGTTGATCTCTTGTTTGGAACTCCTTCAGATAATTTCGTCAACCTTCATTCCTTAATCTTGATTTTAGGTATGATGTTTATAGTACAGATATCTGATGAAGCTGGTCTTTTCCAGCTCTTAGGAATCTTAGCAATAAAACTATCTAAAGGAAAACCAATTGCACTAATGGCAATTTTGGCTACTATATCAGTAGTATTCTCGGCACTAATCAACAATATACTTACAGTAATGATACTCATTCCACTAACGATTACGATATCACGTATACTGAATATAGATCCTACACCGTACATCATCACTGAAGCTATAATGGTCAACATTGGAGGAACATTCTTCTCAATTTCATCGATTCCGAACATTTTAATTGTATCATCTTCAGGTATTAGCTTCAATGAGTTCTTCGTTAATGTTGGGTTGTTTTCATTGTTTATGGCAGTAATTACAATTGGATTCTTTCTTTTTCTATATAGACAAGAACTTCGAGAACCTAGAAAAAGGATGGTAGACACACTAGAAGAATTCAATGTCTGGAACTTTGTCCCTAGTAAAAGACTTCTCTATGCATCCATAAGCTCATTAGTTCTTCTGATAATGTTATTGGTGAGTGTAAATTCAGATAAGCTAACACCTGATATAATAGCAATATCTATAGCAATGATTCTTACGATTTTCAGTGCATTTAATGGACTGAAACCTAAGGAAATAATGAAGAAAATCGATATCGAATTGATACTGTATTTATTAGGTATCTTTGTTATAGCAGGTGGTTTGGAAGTAGTTGGAGTCGTCGATTTGATTGGTAATGTTTTGAAAGGTTTAGGAAGCAGTAATCCTGTATTTCAATTGATTATGATAATTTGGATGGGAGCATTTCTAAGTGCACTCATTGATAACATCCCGATAACAAAAGTACTGTTACCTGTGATAGGTATGATGTCTTCTGGAAATAATTCCTACTACTATGCGCTTGCTTTCGGAGCTAATTGGGGCGACAATCTTACTCCATTAGGAGACAATGTTCTAGTTTTTAACCTTGCTGAACAACACAACCGTCCGATAAAAATCAAAACATTTTGGAAATTAGGTTTTGCTACTACAATCATTCAATTGATTTTTGTATCTATCTACTTCACCTTCTTATCCAAACAAACCTATCTTATAGGTTTAATTCTGCTAACCTTCATAATTGCATCAGTTGGAATAGTTTTTATATTTTCAAAGTATGGTAATAATCAGATAAAATCATACTTGAATAAACGAATAAACAAATTCAGATCATTAATAATTTCATAATGGGATAAAAATGGGAATAAAAATAGTAATAAGAACAATAGAAAGGATCAAAAGAGCACTTCCAGAAGTCGAACATATCGTCATGTTCTATGATGACGGTACTGTCTATCAAACAACTTTTGAACAATTTGAGGAGTCAGTAAATATTCCTAAAGTTGGTGAAGATTTTGCTAATATTCTTTCAACTTTAAAAAATCTGTATGATTTATCGAATTATAAATTTAATGGATACAATCAACTTCTCTTCGACACTGATGATATCGATGTGTTAATAATCAAAATTGGAGAGAATACAAATTTAGCTTTATTCTTCAGAAAATCTATAGAAGAAGGAGAGCTACAAATAGATTCGATTAGAAAATACATTACTAAAATTGGGAAACTGATAGATATAGGGAGAATCGATTTAATTGAAAGTGAAATCCGTTTCA
>JAGLXK010000189.1 GCA_023132955.1 Candidatus Heimdallarchaeota archaeon | reverse complement strand
AGAACAATTTATGATACAACCTCCTCTTTGTTAATGTAAATGCGATCTAAATAGGCTTCAAAAAAAGCTATTCTCTCACTTTGATTCTTGCATCCCCAATTAGCCTTAAGCTTCTTTATTGAAACAGGTCTAGTCCATTTTGCAGAATCGAAAGAATCAGCATAGTTTCTTAATGTGTTTAAATGAAAAAGACTAGCTCCCCAAATATGAATAAAATGATTAGGATAAAGGTTTCTTACAAATCTTACAACATTCGTGAAAAATGCTTTTTCCTTTTTAGAACCCATGATTCTGCACATGCTTCCAATACCTATATATTTTGAATAGGGTTCTGGATAATTTGAAATGTCATCTTTTACTTGTTCAAAACTAGTGTTTGTTGTTAGTTGGAGGGTATAAATGACTCTGTTACTTCCTCTTGATTTTTTAAAAACGTTCCAATTCTTAATGGTATCATGGACATTATCATAATCAGTTAAAATATGTTCCCTGCCTTTTTCAAAAGAAAGACCAGGATAATCACAAGAAGAGACTAAAATATTGTTTGGAGCTTTCTCTGATAATTCAAACATTCCTTCAATTAACCAAGAAGGGTAATCGTGATTTTTAGAAGTAATAATATAAGTATAAACGCCTTGATCTATAATGCCCAATTTCAAATTATCAGCTTTTAACACCTTGTTTTTCTTATCATAATTAGCGATTCTATAAGGATAATCAGCTATTGGAGCATCAGCAAAGAAAATAAGTTTCCTATCTAGAGCAGCTAAACGAGTTTGAACCAATTAGATAACCTCCTGAGAGATAAAATCTTCAAGTAGAGTCTGAACTTTTGTATAATTGTCTATGTTCCTGCAGCCTCTATGGAAATATTTCAAACTCCCAAATTCTCTTTTGATAAAATTCTTTTCTTCAACCGTTAACAATTCTTCTACTAAATAATTATAATTGTTAGATTGAGCTTTAGCATAGAGATACTTTCTATTCTTTAACCTGTTTTTCAGTTCCTTTCGTTTATTATATCTGACAACTTTCTTAGCTGTTGGTTTATAGAAATAAATTATTCTCCAACA
>JAGLXK010000188.1 GCA_023132955.1 Candidatus Heimdallarchaeota archaeon | reverse complement strand
TATGTGTGTACTGTCTATATGTGAAATATAATGAAAGAGTTTCAAGAAGATATTTGCATTCATAAAGACGACTTCCTTATTGTTCAAACAAAGGAGGTAGTATTCAATAATCCAGTAGTTTTTGTTACTTTTCCAACCCCTGGAATTGTTGGACCAATTATTTCCAGACAAATGATAAAAGACCTAGAATTAGAGGAAATAGGATTTTTCAAATCTGATTCTTTAAGTCCAGTAACTATATTCATGGACAATGTTCTCAAACATCCATATCTCCTATACGCTAACAAAGAAGGAACTATTTTACTAATCAATATTGACTATCCAGTTCCTCAAAAATCATATCTAGTTTTGGCAGAAGGGTTGATCAATTGGATTGAGAAGCATGTTAAAGCAGATAAGATAGTCTGTCTTGATGGAATACCTGTAAAATTGAGACCAGAAAAAGCTGTAGTTATTACAGCAGCAGAAAAAGAAGTTGCTGAAGAACTAAAGCAATATGGAGCAGAAATGTATGAACATGGAGTAGTTTTAGGTTTATCAGGAGCCTTTACAAGCGAAGCTTTACTCAGAGAGATTATAGGCATAGTTCTTATGACACCTGCAACTAGTGATTTTCCAGATCCTGAAGCAGCTGCAAACTTAATCAATGTTATTAATAATTATTTCAAATTCAACATTAACACTCAACCACTTCTTGATGAAGCTGCTAAGATAAAACAGCAGTTGGCTATGATCGCTGAAAAGCAACAAGCTATGCAAGGACCATCTTCCCCTCCCCCAAGAAGACTGATTGAAGGATATATCTAAGGTAAGGTCAACAGATAGTTCTATTACTCAACTTTATTTTCGATAGTTCATTACTTTTTACTTTATATTACTGATGATACCTTCATTAGTGCTTTTCATCTGTTTCATAACGTTTGATAGTATTTTAGTTAATTTATCTTTCTTATCCATCGACATCAGCAATTTCAACATTAGGTCATCCAAAAATTCTTTTAGTAATCCTCTTGATAATCGATGAACTGACTTACCAGTGATATTAGGGTTTATTTTGTGTAATGAAACAACATACTCTTTCCAAGTTTTTGTATATTCGCTAGTTTTCTCTGTACTAGCTTCTCTAATAAATTTAGTAAACAGATTTTTGCTTCTCTTAGATAAGCGTTTCTTCTTGATTCTACTCTTCATACGACCACGGAGAAACATTCCAGTTCCAGCTAGAACAGCTGCTACAGAACCCCCTGTAATTATAATCCAAAGATAATCATCAAGAAATGTTCTAGGCTTAAGAGTGAAGAACAACAACCAATTTGACTCATAATTATCTACAATCGTTTGACCACCTATCTCTCTATGTTCAGTGAATTTGATTCTAATTTCTAAATTTACTTCCTCCCAAGCAGAATCGTATTCATACGAAGAGATTGTGTTTAAAGTCTGTCCTGTTTGAGTTAGATTTTCACTAATGATTTCAGTATTCGAAAAATGTGTACCTAATTTATAATCTATTTCTAAACTGAAAATACTTACAGTATCAGAGTGAAGTTCAATCAGATTTATTATTATCTCAAACTCATTCAAACCATTTTGGGATTTAACAGAATCAATTTTTACTTTTATCTCAATAATTGTTCCATTAGTAGTATCAAATTTATGTGTCATAGTTGCACCCAACACAAAAGTTGACAATGTAGAAATGATTAGAAATGTGGTTAAAATAGATAATAGTAGTTTCTTACCTCTGAATCTCACAAAATAACCAAGTTCTTTTTAGTAGAAAAACTTTTGTCTTAAATATAACATTTTATCAGAAACAAAGTTTATTTTTACTAATTATAATCAAAACATATTTTTCTTTTCTTTCCTTTCTTTTTGATAATTCAGTTTATGGAAAGAAAATGTAGAAGCATCTTTAACCTCTTTATCCTCTTTGTTTGAATTAGTACCTGAAGAGAGACATGAATAGTATGGTAAATTATACGAATAGGTTATCAGTTCTCTTCTTCATTTAAATAAAATAATGATAATAGAATATCTTTTTATAATTTCCTTCCCTTATAATAATTTGTGATATCTAGAAAGAGAGGTAAACGTAAAGGTCCAGAATTTCTGGAGCCAGCTAGAGAAGAAACACGTTCTGCTAGAAAGTGTTCTTTGATATTTCTAATAAGTTTAACAATACCTGGAGCAATTTTGGGCATTTTTTACTCAAGATGGGGTTATTATTTATTTGGATTTTGGTTATCTTATGTTTTATTTTCTATTTTAGGAATTGAGTTTCTATTTCTGACTTTTTTTTCTGTCAAATGGTTAATCAAATCTAGAAAATTGAAATCTTTACTCAAAAGTATTTATACAAAACAGAATTCAAAGGATAGCAATTTGTAAATTCATCAAAAAATAATGTCTGAGTTAGAGATAGACTTTTATTTTACTCTAAAACTTCTTTGATAAATGAAAGTTTTTATTACAAGAAGAATTCCTGAATCTGGTTTAGAGATTTTAAGAGAAAATTTCGAAGTTGACGTTTTTGAGGGTGATAGTCCTATATCTCGTGAAGAGCTAATAAAAAGAGCAAAAGGATGTGAAGGAATCCTTCCACTTCTTACAGATACAATTGATGCAGACATTATGGATAAAACTGGCATAAAAGCTATAGCTAATTTTGCAGTTGGAATTGATAATATTGATGTTTCTGCAGCTGCAAAAAGGAAAATCCCTGTAACAAATACTCCAGGTGTATTAACGGACGCAACAGCTGATTTGACATTTGCATTAATCTTGGCTATTTCTAGAAAAATAGTCGAATCAGATAAATATCTTAGAGAAGGAAGATGGAAGGGATGGGATCCTCTTCTACTGCTTGGAGGAGATTTTGTTGGAAAAACTCTAGGAATAATCGGCTTTGGAAGAATCGGTAAAGCTGTTGCTCAAAGAGCACAAGGCTTCAAAATGAACATCATCTATACTAGTAGATCAAAATATCCTGAAAAAGAGAGTAAAGGAGCAAGATTTGTTACTTTAGATGAACTTCTCAAAACTTCAGATTATGTCACTATTCATGCTCCTTACACTGAAGAAACTCACCACTTAATATCAGAAAAAGAACTGGGTATGATGAAACCAACAGCTTATCTGATTAATACTGCTAGAGGAAAAATGATAGATGAGATTCAACTTATCAAAGCTCTCAAGGAGAAAGAAATTGCAGGTGCGGCATTGGATGTTTTCTACGATGAACCCAAGATCAATCCTGAGTTGATAGAATTAGACAATGTTGTACTCATTCCGCATCTAGGTTCTGCTAGTTTAGAAACTAGAACAAAGATGGCTATAATAGCTGCTGAAAATTTAGTTGATGCTTTAAAAGGTAACAAACCTAAAAATATTGTAAATCCAGAAGTATACGATTAAAGAAATTTAGTTTCAAACAACTCATTTCTAGTATACTCTCTATCATTTATCCTAATCTTTGATATTGGGAAATAATAATGATCAACTCTTGTATCAGGATAGAGAGCTATATGAAGCATACCAATGAATTTGTCTGCTACAGTAGCACAAAATGGATCTTTTGCCTGAGAATTAGTCCCTACGCCCATTTGAATAATTCTTACATCCTCAGTCTTAATCAATTCTTGAATATATTCGCCAATAATTTTACCTCCACCCTCTGTATCAACTAATCTACTGTCTTTGAAGGTCAAGGTAAGTAGTTGTGTTAGCTCTTCTGACCATCCAGGGAAGATATTCAAAGTTCCATTCATGATACAGGAATTTTGCATATATGGTAATTCAAGTGTGATTTCACCTGCAGGAAGATTAGAAAACATTCCTGCTGATGTAACAAAACCTGATTCCCACAACCAATCAATTGGTTCCTTAAATTCTAAGGAAAGATAGCTTCCTGCTATATCAAAAAACTCTAGTTTTCTAGCACCTTGAACTAAGCTAAATAATTTCGTTGTGAGCCTTTCTATTTCATGTAAATCAACATCTAAAGGACCACCTGGATAGAATACATCTACTGGAATTAAAGGAGCTGATATATGCCTGATTTTTTTCTGTTGTAGAGGTATTGCTAGCGAAGGAACATCTGTTAGGGAATATTGTGTAAGTGTCAGAACTATGTCTGATTCGGCTATTTTCTGAGACATCTTTTCGTCGTTAGGATCCTTATAATGTTCGTAAGTTGGTTTAATAAAAAATAATTCTGTTTCACAAGGAGCAATCTCCAATATACATTCATAGAGTTTTTTTGCTAATAAATTCATTTCAACAATTGGCTCTAGTATGGCTAATGGTTTATTAACAAAATCCTCAGGAGTAGGATAATCACTTATTATCAGAAGCTTTTCTCCTTCTCTAACTTCCCAAGCCTCCTCTATTAGTCTACGAACAATAGGTCGAATAGATTCCTTGAGGTAGGCTGCCATAGTCCCCGATTGACTATAGTGATTCAACTTTAAAAAAGTTAAGCTAAAGGAAAAGGGGCTATCAAGGATATTTATGAAAGCATCTTAACATAGTTTTGGCAAAATTGTTTCTTGAGATACATTTGAAGCAGTCTATGCATGAAGCTTTATCTTGTCCCTTTTCTAAGAGATTAACTAAATCTGGTTCATTAATGAAAGGTTTACTCATTGAAATCAAATTTACAACATTGTTTTCTACTAGAAAATCCATGGTTTGTCTAGTTCTGATTCCAGAAACAAGAATTAATGTGAGATTGGGAATAGCTGATCTAATCTTCTTAGCATGACCACCCCAAGTAGCTTCAAAGTAACTGCTATCTTCAGCTGCTCTTCCTCTTGATTCACGTATCTTGAGTTCTTGTTCTGGTCCTCCACCACTTAACTCAGCAAAAGTTAACCCTAGTTCATGGAGTTTCTTAAGAACAATTAGAATATCTTCAACTCTTACTCCTCCTTCAGGTGCAAAATCATCAGTGTTTATCTTGACACCAATAATTGCTTTTTCTCCCAATTGTTTTCTTACTTCCGTGTAAACATCTAAGAGAAGTTTCATTCTTTTTTCTAAAGTACCTCCATATTCGTCTTCTCTTTTGTTTATCCTATCAGAGAGAAATTGTGAAATGAGATATCCATGAGCTGCATGAATCTGTACTCCATCAAACCCTGCATCTATTGCTAGTTTAGCAGCATTTCCAAAATCTAAAATGGTTTGTTTAATTTCTTCTAGAGATAATTCCCTAGCTTGTTTATCATCTAGTTCATAAAATGAAGCAGTAGCTCTATCGTTAATAGAGGTATACCCTGCATGGTTAATTTGAGCAATTATTTTTGAACCATTAGCGTGAACAAGTTTGGTTAATTCCCTCATTCTGGGTGAATGAATCTCTGAACTAAGTCCTGATTGTTTCTCATGAGCTTTGCCTTTTTCGGTAACATATGAGTGACCTTTGATTATTAATCCAATATTACCTTTGGATAATTTATCATAATGATCTAATATTGAATCTGTTAAAATTCCATCATCATCGGACCAATAAGAAGTTGTAGCTGATCTAACAAATCTGTTTTTTGTTTCTAACTTTCCCAAGTTGAAAGTAGTAAATAAGACTGACATAAGAAACACCATCTCGTAGTAAGAAACTTATTTAGAATAGGAATATAAATCTGTTCCTTATTTTTTTCAATTTAATTCTTAATTAGATATTCTTGGGGTTTTAACTATTATCTCAATTGTATATTTTAATAAGAACAGAGTTACCTTTTACTAATGAATCTGTTAATACTTAGTGTTACGCATCTATAATTATAATCTATTCATTAGACTTATCTCCGAATGCTTCAAAGTATAGATAATTGCTTAAATCTACACCAAAGATTTTATAATGGGTTTTTAGTTTTCACAAGTAATTGGCGTTATTACTCAATAATAGTTATCGGTTAAATTTTTGGGATTGAAATGAAAATAAAGAAGAAAGTGATTACAAAGAAGAAAGTGATGAAAACTTTCGTTAAATCTGTTTGGGTCTTCAACTGGTTTAACTCATGTGGTTTTACAGAAATATTACCTGTTGTAAGTTCTAGATGGGACATGGAACGTTTTGGTTTGGTTGCAGTGAATTCACCTAGAAAAGCAGATGCTCTGTTCATAGCAGGGTATCAAACACCTAAATCAATGAAAAGAGCACAACAAATATATGAACAAATGCCTAGTCCAAAGTTTGTTTTTGCACTTGGAGCTTGCACCATGACAGGAGGAATGTATTGGGATTCATATAACACCGTAAAACGAATAGAGGATTATGTTCCTGTTTTTATGTATATTCCTGGTTGTCCCCCGCGACCTGAAGCAATATTCGATGCAGTACACAAAGTTATTGTGCATGTGGATGAGTTACCAGATGAGTGATAGAGAGGAGTACAATGAGCAGTAACAGCAAGAATATTTCACTAGAAGAAAAATTAATTAAAAACCTAAACTCGAAACTGGGTGTTCCAATTAATTTTCAGAAGGAAAGAAGATTATGGACATCTATTGATTCAGATAAAATAGTTGATATTTGTACAAAAGCATATGAAATGGGTTTTGAACATCTTTCAACCATCTCTGTTACAGATTGGTTAGAAGAAGGAAAGCATGAATTAGTGTATCATCTGTGGTCTTATTCTTACAAATTGCTACTTACAATAAAGACAAAAATAGATCGAAAAAACCCTAATATTTCTTCAATCAACTCCATTTGGGGAGCTAATGCTGAAACATGTGAACGAGAGTGTCACGAGTTATTTGGAGTGAAATTTGAAGGCAATCCTAATTTAACACCACTGTTTCTTGAAGACTGGGAAGGTCCCCCACCATTTTTGAAGGACTTTAACTGGCGAGAATATGTTAAGGAGGAAATGTACGACCAGAATAATCCAAGAGAAGAGGTTTACTTTGAGGTGAAAAAATGACAGAAATAAACGAACAAGAAATAGCTGGCGATTTCTCCATGTATTTTGGTCCTGCGCATCCAGGATCAGGTAATTTTTCAATAAAGGTTGAAATGCGTGGAGAACGCGTACTTAAGGCAACAGCAGATCCAGGATACCTACACCGCGGTTTTGAAAAATTGATGGAATATAGGGAACCAATGCAAAATGCTGTTTTGTCTGACAGAGTATGTGTGTTGGAACCTTTGCAATGGAACTTGGTCCATGCTGAAGCGGTAGACTATCTTATGGATTATGAAGTACCAGAGAGAGCCAAGTATATCCGAGTGATACTTGCTGAGCTTTCTAGAATTCAATCCCATTTTATCTGGTATGCTGCCATGTCATTAGGAACAGGTTTTATGACCGGTTTTAACATAGCTATTGGGTATCGGGATTACATATTAGATGTTCTAAATCTTATCACTGGGGGAAGAGTTTATCCTGCAGGTTACATTTGCCCTGGAGGGGTTAGAAAAGATTTACCTGAGAAAGCTGAAAACAAAATTCTAGAACTACTTCCAAAAATCGAATATATGCGTAAATTTGCATTGAAACAGAATCCCGCTTGGCTAGCACGTTTTAAAGAAATTGGAACATTAACAAAAGAAGAGGCCATTAAATTTGGAGCTGTAGGTCCAATTTTGCGAGGATGTGGAGTTGAATCAGATGTTAGGCGAGACGACCCATATGAGATTTATGATGAACTAGAATTTGATGTTCCAGTAATGGATGAAGGAGATGCTTATGCCCGTTTCACTGTTGGTATGCAAGAAATAGAAGAGAGTATGAAAATAATTACTCAATCTATTGATCGATTACCAAAGGGGGAAGTTAAAACACCCAACCTCAAGCCGATAGTACAATTTCAAAAAGCAGAAGGCGAGATATATATACGCAATGAACTCTCTCGAGGAGAAGGAGCTTTCTACATGGTTGCTACTGGTCAGAAAACCCCCTATAGGGTGAAAATACGCGGTCCATCTTTTACCCATATGATTCCGATTTTAGAACACTTACTAACAGATGTTGCATATGCTGATGTCCCAGCTATCTATTGGAGCATGTATCAGTGTCCTGCAGATGTAGACAGGTGAGATGATAAAAATGAAGTTAGGTATAGTTATAGAAATATTCAAGAATGTTTTTACAAAACCAATGACAGTACTCTTTCCTTTCGAAAGAATAGAGATACCAGAGAGGAATAGAGGAGAACATGAGTTCAACATTGATACTTGCATTTCATGTGGTGCATGTGCTAGAATATGTCCGAATCTAGCTATAAAAATGATAGAAGTTCCATCAGAACTAAGAGAAAAATATCCTAAAACCTATCCACAAGTAGATTTAGGCAAATGTTGCTTTTGTGCACTGTGCGAGGATATTTGTCCAAAAGGATCAATTAAATTAACAACTAATTTTTACTTCGCAACATTTGATAAAGATGATACAATACTGTATCCAGTTAAAGCGGAATAATTTAAGAAATCATTATTTCTTTCTTTTTTTAATTTTTCAGATGCTTAGTTTAGATTCACCAGCTCTTAATTCAAAAGAAATTTCCACCAAGTTTTGAAATCATAATTTTTTTTTGACTTGATATAGGAAAAACTTTGATAAAATCATTTAACAAAAGTTATAAACTAATTAATTAACAGAAATTATACTTAAAAAGCAGGTAGAACAAAAATGGTTTGTGGTTTAGATTTTGACTATCCTAACTGGTTGTACAAAACTGTAATGACAATTGCTGTAATTGGAATTTTGTTATTTGTGATTAATGTGTTCATATATTCTTCAAGACAGGACAAAGTAACACTTTGGCTTTTGATAGGAGGAGTAATTCTAGTAGTACCTGCTATAATTGTATTCTTCACAAGAAGTAGTGACTACTAGTTATGCTTCTACATTTGAACCACATTTCGTGCAGAATTTCTTATTTTCTCTAATTTTCACTCCACAGTGTGGGCAAAATTTAGCTTCAATTTCAGTACTATCTACAAGTTCTTGTTCAGGAAGATATTGTGGTTTGACTTCTTGTTCCATATAGATAGTTTGGGTGTTTGAATCATATTCAGTTCTGAAATCAGCTGCTATTAGTAATGCATCAGAACTTAATCTGAAGAATCCAATTGCAACTCCTATGGTTCCACCTATTATGATTATAGCTGCGATGATTAAGGGTGTTAATGTAACATTTATGCCAGAAGTTAATTCTGAGACACTAAAAGAAAGAGGTATCACTGAAAGAAGGGGGATCAACTGGAAGTAGAATAAGAGTTTACTTTCTTTCTTTGGGAACATACCAATTTGCCTGAGTTGATTAAATGTTTTGGCAATGTTAAAATAAGCAACAGTAATCAGAGCAAATGCGAAAATTAGCAGAATTTCAGGGAGATAAATTAAACCTACACCTGTAATTAAAGGTAATGAAATCCCTGCCAGTTGAAGTACTATAGATATTCTGATCAAATTACTCACGCTAGTTGCAAGCTTAGAAACTCTATGTTCAGCTTTTGCTAGAAGTGTAAAACTTGATGCTAATTGAAAGAAAGAAACAAGATACATTATTCCAGAAACTAATGCAACAAGCATTGCAATAAAAGCTATAGAAAGGATGTTCATATGCTGCTCTACTAGTTCCATAGCTAGCTGTTCAAGGTATGCAGGATCATTCAATAGTTCAGGAGAAATGCTTAGAATGGAATAGAGTAAAACATAAAATATTCCAATCATGGTTATAATTGAACCGAAGAGAAAAATCTGAATATATCCAAGTCGTTTTGCATGCTGACTCATTTTGTTTTTAACGCTGTGGATAGATGGACCAAGCGCAATATTGCTATGAATATTTCATTCCTCCTTATCAATAAAGATGAATTTTTTAATTCTCTCAATTACACTCAAATATCTCAATCCTAAAAAAAGCAAGTAAATCAATGCTTTAAGGATTATGTATTTTCTTCACCGCAGTTGCTACAAATTTTTTGTTCTTTCTCTAAACGAAAACCTCAATTGCTTTTTCTTCTGTATATGAAATTTTTCTAAAAAACTTTATTAAAGACATACACCCAGATGATGTTCATTGCACAAATAGGAAGGTGATATTATGTCTATAGAAAACACAATTCAGGTTCAACCAGTAAAACTTACTCAAAAATTTGGGAGATATACCAAAGGAATAATGAT
>JAGLXK010000187.1 GCA_023132955.1 Candidatus Heimdallarchaeota archaeon | reverse complement strand
TTGGTTTCATTGTAACCATACCCTCTCTTATGCATACGAATTGAAACATCGACAAATTGAGTTCTAATACTTGAATCTGGAACAATTTTTCCATTGAAGTTTATCTCATCACCAGTACTGATTAGAAGTTCTTTGTTGATATCTGCTTTCAATTCTAGTACAACAATCCAAACTTGAACATCTGCTATTGTACTGTTTTCATCTCCTCTAACGGTAATACTTGTAGTGATGTTACCCCCCTCAACTATAGTCAAATCTTCTACAACGAAGTTGTCATATAAGATTTGATGTTGTAGATTAAGTAACCACTGAATTTGTCTTAGGAATAGATATTTGTTATCTGCTTTAAGAATATTAGTAGAATTGAAAATATCAGCTGAAGCAAATGCTAAAAGCTTTCCACCTCTTTGCAATTCTAAAGCTGCCTGAATTGATGCAGAGCTATTCAATGAAATATCTTCTGAACTGTTGAAAACACCATCTTTCACTTGATCAATATAAAACTCACCAGATTTGTTTATTGGAGCATAAAGGTCTCCTTCCTGGAATTGATAGTATCCCTCACCCAAGATAAGAGTTCCATTATCATCATCAAATATAATGGCTGACCCCTGGTATTCTATTGTATTAATTGATTGATTTGTTAGTATATTTGTTTCAGTAAAGTAAGGAAGATTGAGTATGTCGTTCATATCGAATTCAATTGTTGAATTGATACCAATGTCTTTTGAATAAAGAGTGTCATTGTATGTTTGGAAACCAAAGTTGCTCAGAAGATCATTTATTTTACTATCTTGATCAGTTGTATCTCCAAGAACATACAAACTTCCTCCTGAAGCCACATAATATCTCATATCATCAATTTCATCATTTGTTAAATCAGTATGAGAACCTACTAGAATGACCAAATCCATATCTTTCATTCTATCATATGTAATTACAAAACCTTCTGAAGCTTTCTTCAATGAATGATTAAAACCATAAGCCCGAATTAGTGTTACTATATTAGTAAGATTTCTTTCTACAGTATTAAATGAATCTGAAATATATACTAAAATGTTAATGTCTGAGGGTTCTTCTACATTTGAGAAATAGTCATGGGCAGTTTCTAATTTGATTGTATTCCATGCAGTAATTTTATTGTCTATAATGGTATAATTGAATAATGCTGTATTGTTTTGATGTACGATAAACATGTATCGTAAGGGTTCCCCTTCCTTTACTGAGATGTCTTTTCCAATAGTATCCTGTGAATCAAGTTCTTTAACAACTTCATATGAAACAACATGGTTGTTAAAATCATCCGTTACATTACATAATGCAGAAACAGTATTTTCTTGGCCTGTCATATTTAAATCTAATACCAATGAATTTGTTGTTGTACCATTTATGTACGCATCTTGTGCTCCCTCTTGTCTATAATTGACTAAAAGAACATCGTCTGCGGAATCATCACTATATCCAATTCTTTCATCAAAGTTGTTATCAAATACAATAGCATACCATGTATGGGATTCATTATTGTAGGAATCACCAACTGGAATTGTTGTATTTATAGGAACAAAGATGCTACTAACATAACTAATACCCATGAATAAGTGAGTAGCATTTGATTGAACACGAATTGTTAGAGCTATTCTGCTTGGTCCAACTCCAAAACTAGTTGCTTGTATTGTGGCGTTTTCCCACTCTCCAGTATAACTTTCTAAATCTCCATCAATCACGGGTGGAGTATTATTAAATAGCAATATGTCCACTAGAGGAGAATATGTCGGATTTCTATTTTCATCAATAGTTGCAGTAGTGAATGATATACCTACAAAACTTGCTGTAACTAAGCCTAGTATATATATAGATACGACTATTAGTTTTCTAAGATTATGTGTTCGCACTTGAGTCTACTCCATAGAGGTTATTAAAGCGCTAGCTTTTGCCTTTTTAAACTTTATTTCTGCAAAGAAGAATGAAGTACTTTTGATGCAACATTAGCAAAATACTTATTTGAATGAGATACAACTATGTTAACGTAGCTCAATTTAAAATCGTGAGAAGTCTCCGGAGAAGAAAACCATGGCTGAATTAAAAGAGAAGCTTCTAAAAGAAGAGTACCAAAATCAAAAGAATATCAAAAATTTTCCAGTTCAAGCTCTATTAGATATTTCTGAAGATGAATCAAAGTTTCTTAAAGAATTAGGATTAGAAACCATTGAAGATCTTGCAAACAAATGGAATGAACAATATGATAAAATGGTAAGAAAGATTCCAAAAGAAAGAGTAAATAGCTGGATAGCGGCTAGTCGTTTAGTATCTTTAGAAGAAACTGAAAAAGTTACTTCAGGTGCAAAGATAATCATGGTTGGAATTGATAATGCAGGAAAAACTTCTCTTTCAATTGCATTAAAGCATAGAGGAGCCTTGTCATTGTTATTCCAAAAATTATATGCTCTTACTCCTACAAGAGGATTATTAAGAAGCAAAATCGAGGTTTTTGGAATGGATATTCACATGCATGAATTAGGCGGACAAAGTATATACCGTGAAGACTATTTAAACAATCCACAACAATATTTTATTGGAACTGATGTTATTATATTCGTTATTGATGTGCAAGCTAAAGATAGGTTTGAAGAGAGTTTTGAATATCTAAAGCAAATAACTAATGTAACAAATGCTCTAAAAATTAAAGTTCCTTGGAAAATATTTTTCCATAAATCTGATCCTGATTATGAAATAGACGAGAAAAGCACTGAAGTTTTTGGTTCAATAACTGAGTATATGTCAAAAAACTGTTCTTTTTTCAATCCTGCAAAAGACTTTTTCAGAACAAGTGTAAAAATACGTTCGTCAATTCTTGGGGCCTTTTCTCACATATTTAGGGGGATTTCCTTAATTGAACAAGGTACTCAAGAAGCATCTCAAAAAGTTGCAGAGCAGCTAAATGCTGATTTCTTTGGTCTTTATGATTCAAGAAGTAATGTCTGTTTTGCTCAATACACAACAGGTGATCAGTATGTAGATATTGCACACAATGCATATTATGAAGCCATTGAAACAATAGTAAATATTCGCGAACCATTTTTGCGAATACGTAGGTATACTCTTGAAGATGATGCCAATGAGATATTTATTTTAAGAGACTTGCATTTCAGTGGGGATATCTATATAATGGCAGTACTGACGCAAGATGAAGAAATGGCAACAAATCTTGACCAGGATGCTGTACAAGAAATAATTGAGAATCAACTAAGAGATTGGATTGAGTTTAGAGGATATGCTGCTTTTCCACTTGATTAATTCTAATAATACCTGTTGATTTTCTTTTAGTAATATCTTTATTATCCTCAATATGACTTTGGTCAATAAAGAAAACAGAAAAAAATAGATTGAAAAGTTATTAAGATGTTATAACAAGCCCCGATAGCTCAGCCTGGCTAGAGCGGCGATCTCGTAACAATGTCGAGAAAGTCGCAGAACGGGGGTTCAAATCCCCCTCAGGGCTCCACTTACTTCTTTTTGGCTGAAAGTTTAAATACATGCAAAAAAATCTAAAATATTATGACTTCATATCTTTTCATTGTAAATCCTAA
>JAGLXK010000186.1 GCA_023132955.1 Candidatus Heimdallarchaeota archaeon | reverse complement strand
TTAATAGAAACAACAGCTCCAACTTTAATTGCACAAACTAGTCAAAACTTGAGTGAACTACTACTAGCTAAAGATATTTCTAAAGAGAAAAAATACCCTCTCTATGAATCAATTCTTAAGAATATGGAGACTGTGTTTAGCTAGTCTTTTTTCTTGTTTTTTTAAATTTCAGTACAAATAAAAAGTTTATAAGTTGGATTCAGTTTCTTCGTCTCAATGCCAATTCACTATCTAGGAGAACTTTCCATAAGAGTAGGAATAATCTATGCTGGAATAGCAGGAGGTTTTTTTCTCCAAAGGTTATCAAAAGCTGAGAAAATAGGCAAATGGCTTCTTTTTGTAGGTATTAACATTCTTGCTCCAGTTCTTCTAATTACAGTTTTTCTAGATATGGATACAGGTTCCTTAACTAGTCTTAACTGGTGGTTTATAGCTCTTGTTACAACTCTTGGTATGGCTTTTTCAATGATTATAGATTGGTTGATGATAAGAAAGAAAGATCTTTCAAATCAAACAAAAGGTGCAGAAATAAATACAACAGGTTTTATGAATGCACTTTTCTTTCCATTCCCTATAATAATTGGGATTTTATCTGGAGATATGAAAGCAGAAGGCTTACTCGCAGCTTCAATATATCTAATTGTACAAACTTTCTATCGAAATACCTTAGGAGTTTATTTGGGATTACATTATGGCTCTACAGAAGAAAAATCTGTCTGGAAAGTTCTCAAAGGTTTACTTCTATTTCCCCCAACTATCGGAATGATAATTGGTTTAATTCTCCGATTCTCAATAGGTCAAGTGACTATTGGGCATCATCTTGTAGATTTCATAAACTACAGCATCTCAAATCCTAATCTTATAAATAAAGTCTCATTAGGACAATTTTCCATAGGTGACCATATAGCTGTAACGGTTTTTCAAGATGTGACTATGGTGATAATGTTAGCTCTAGTTGGTTTGAGCTTTAAATTACCAAAGAAAAATGAATGGAAAGAGGTTGCACTCTTTAGAAATAGTTTTGCTCGTTTTGGTGGAGGATTACTTGTTGTTTTAATAATTTTCTTCTTACCTATTCCCTTAGGAATGAAAATCGCTATGATTATTCAAAGTATGGCCCCTCCAGCAGTTGCAAATACTGCTTATTCAAAGTACTTCAAACTTGATGAAGTTTTAACAAGTCGTTCAATAGCTTTGCTGACCCTTATAGCATTGGTATTTTTGCCTGGTGAAATAGCTTTACTCGTTTGGTGGATGGCTTAATATATGGTCATTCAAAACATTTTATAAGCTCGTTATTTCATGAGCTGATAGCGTCTAAACTCACGAGGAATCATTAATGAAAAAGGATGTTATAATTCGGTTTGTTGGTAGTGCTGGAGATGGTCTTGTATCTATAGGGATACTTTTCAGCAAGATTCTCAAGAAGCACAATTTCAATATTCTAGGTTTTAGAAGTTATCAATCTGTTATCAGAGGTGGATACAATACATATCAAATCAGAGCTAGCAATAGTAAAGTTCTCTCTGTAGGAGAAGAAGCTGATATAATCTTTTTATTGAACAAAAATGTAGCTAAGATTCACAAACCAACTAAAGGATCTAACGCTATGGTGATCTATGATAATGATTCTTTCGATTTGGAGGATCTGGATTATCCTGAAGATATTAAGAAACTCCCGATTCCTTTAGCTGCTATAACCAAGGAAATATCAAAGCTAAGAATTTTGAAAAACATTGTAGGATTTGGAGCAATTAGTCAAATTTTGGGTTTAGATGAAACTTTGATTAAAGAAGTAATTTTTGAGCAATTTGGTTCAAAGGGAGAGGAAGTAATTTTCACCAACAATGAAGCCTTAGAAAAAGGAATTAAATATGCAGAAGACAACAATTGGCCAGAACTTTGGGAAAAACACAAGTATGAAAAAGCCCAACAAATGATTATATCCGGAAATGAAGCACTTGCTTTAGGAATGCTTTCTGCTGGGTTGAAATTTTATTCTGGGTACCCTATGACTCCAGCAACATCAATTGTACATTATCTGACTAAGTATCTTCCAAAACTTGGTATAATTGTCAAGCAAACAGAAGATGAGATTGCAGCTATTGGTATGGCTGTTGGAGCTTCATATTGTGGTGCAAGAGCTGCAACTGGAACTTCAGGTGGAGGTTTCAGCCTCATGACGGAAATAATTGGTATGGCTGGTATTGAGGAGATTCCTTTGGTTGTTATTAATTCTCAAAGAGCTGGACCTTCCACAGGAATGGCTACAAAAACTGAACAAGCTGATCTGTTTCAAGTCTATGGTGCTAGTCAAGGTGAATTTCCTAAAGTTATCATAGCTCCATATGATGTTGAAGATGCTTTTAATGTAGGGATTGAAGCATTAGAAATAGCTGAGAAATACCAAGTCGTGGTTATTGTATTGATGGATTTATACTTATCTGAATCAAATTCAACTGTTAGAAAACTTGATTTGCAAAGAAAGAATAAGAGATTCGAAATTCTAAATAATCCTCCTGAAGATTTTAAAAGATATCAGTTTTCAGAAAATGGCATATCCCCCAGAACTATTCCAGGAACAAAAAATGGTATGTTTTTCACAGGTTCAAGTGAAAGAAATGAGGAAGGGACTTCACTTGCCTCTACATTAGCTGGATTACCTGATACTTTACCAATAAGGGTTAAAATGGTCGAGAAGAGAATGAAAAAACTAGATTATTTAATCCAAGAACTAGAAAAACCTAAGTTGGAAGGACCCGAAAATGCTGAAATTACAATTGTTTCTTGGGGGTCAACAATTAATATAGTTAGAGAAGCAGTTTTACATCTCAAAGAAGAAGGAATTACCGCAAATCATCTCCATCTAAAATATCTTAATCCATTTCATGAAGAAGTTGTAACAAAGATTCTTCAAAAAGCAAAAACAACCTTATGTGTTGAACAGAACTTTACAGGACAGCTAAGAGATTATATTCGAATGAAAACAGGAGTAAATATAGAGTATAAACTGCTCAGGTGGGACGGAGAACCAATCGTAACGTCACAGATAGTTGCGAAAGTCAAAGAGGTGGTTAAGAGTGAGTAAAGAATTCAATTTAACGATTAAAGATTATGAATCTGGATTTTTCCCAACATGGTGTCCTGGTTGTGGTAATTTCTCTCAATGGAGAGCAATAAGACAAGCATTAGTTGAGCTTGAAATTCCCAAAGAGGAAGTAGTACTTGTAAGTGGAATTGGTTGTTCATCTCATATGCCCAATTTCTTAGATGTGTATGGTCTCCAAACAGTACATGGAAGAGGGATACCAGCAGCGACTGGAATTCGTCTGGCTAATCCTGAATTAACCGTCATAGTTTATGCTGGAGACGGCGATATTTATGGAATAGGTGGGAACCATTTTCTTCATGCTTGCAGACGTAATGTTGATATTATTACTATTGTTTCAAATAACTTTGTTTATGGTCTAACTACTGGACAGGCTAGTGCTACAACACCTGTAGGAACCTTCACCAGAACAACTCCTCGAGGGTCTATTGAAAATCCCATTAATCCTTTAACTGTAGCAATTTCAGCTGGAGCTACTTTCGTAGCTAGAGGTTTTTCTGGTGATTTGAAACATTTAGCTCAGGTTCTCAAAGAAGCTATAGATCATAGAGGATTTGCATATGTAGATGTTTTTAGTCCTTGTATAACTTTTAACAAAAATCAAACTTTCGATTATTTTCGTGAAAGAGTTTACAGATTAGAAGAAACAGAACATGATAAAGAGGATTATTTTTCAGCTTTAGATCTATCTAATCAGAGATTTGTTAAAGATAAGTTACCCATAGGAATATTCTACCAGATAGAACATAAAACCACATATGAAGAAAGAGACTTCTCACTGAATCAAGGAATTATTCCAGCTCATGCACCTTTGGATTTAACTGAAGAGCAAATTGAAACAATAACTGAGGAATTCTACTAATATTTGAGGTAATGTTATGCAGATAAGTAAACAAGAAAAGATTAAAATTGGTGTTACAGTTGCATTATTAGTTACTGCGATAGCAATATCTATGAGTTCTGTTCGTGGGACAGTTGCAGGAGGTAATGAAGAAGCACTGCATAATGCGACACTACACTGTTTCTATGATAATGGTGCTAACCAATACAATATGGATGTGAATTTTACCTTTTTTCTACATAATAGTACTACTTTTCCAGAAATAACTGAATCATATGATTTAGGTGATAATCTTACTTTGTGGATAACTTATTCACCAAAAGTTCAAATTGGTTACAACAAGCAACTAATATTTAGAGCAACAGTAGCAGACTCTCTCAATAATACTGTAACTCCTTTACCTACAATTGGAAATTTCAGTGTTGATATCTCAAGTGTTGTAGAAGATGGTCTTTCTCTAACTTTGCCTGCTTCTTCACTAGAAGAAGATTATAGAGATCAAAATTGGATAATCTTCAAATTAAGACTACCTTATAGATCAAATGTTGTTCTAACGTTACTATTCATGGTAGGTATTCTTTGGGTTATGGAAGCAATTCCTCTTGTAGCTACAAGCTTAATGATACCAATATTCGGTGTTTTGGCTTTAGATTTAGGAGCAAAAGGATTACTAGCTCCCTTTTCAGAACCTGTCATTTTTCTATTTCTAGGTGGTTTTATCATTTCAAAAGCGATGAACAAAACTGGCTTGGATAAATGGATATCGCTTAATATAGTTAGAATAAGCCCTAATAATCCTAAGATTTTAATGCTACTAATGATGAGTGTTACGGCTTTCTTATCAATGTTTATGAGCAATACCGCAACTGCAGCAACAATGATACCCATAGCAGTAGCTGTTACTGATAAGTTAAAGGTCAACAAAGAAGTAGATGAGGAAAGTATAGATAGATACGGTAAAGCACTAATTTTAGGTATAGCTTATAGTGCTTCAATTGGAGGGATAGGCTCTGCAATTGGCACACCTGCAAACCCTATAGCAATTGCACTGTTAAGTGAATATGCCGGTGTTCAAATTACTTTCACTCAGTGGTTTGCTTTTGGTTTACCTATTGTCTTACTCATGCTACCTTTAGTTTGGCTTTACCTTTGGATGGTCTATAAACCTAAAGTACCAAAAAATAGCATTGCTAATGCGAAAACAGCCGTTAAGAAAGAGTTGGATAATCTTGGTCATCTTAATAAGAAACAGATATATGTACTCTCAGTTTTTCTACTTGCTTTAGTACTCTGGTTCTTGGAAGGTACAATTAAAAAATTCCTCTTTCCTCAATTTTCATCTTCAATTGTTGCAATTATTGCTGCATTTATGTTATTCTTACCTTCTATATTTGAGAAGAGTAAGGTTCTCATAGGTAGAGATGTTAATGATTTAAACTGGAATGCAATATTAGTCTTTGGCGGTGGTTTAGTTCTAGGAGTCATCCTAACTGAATCAGGAGCTGGGGATCTGATTGCATATTCGTTAGAAAATCTGGGAATTTCAAGCAAAATTCTCTTTATAGCACTCATTGCATTAGTTAGCATCATATTAACCTTTATTGCATCTAATACGGGATCAGCAGCAATACTTGTACCTCTCGTTATTCCTCTCGGGTTACTGTTTCATATTGATCCAGTCTTACTAGCAGTTGTTGCTGCCATAGGTTCAAGTGTAGATTTCATGCTTCCACAAGGTACTCCTCCCTCAATGATCGCATATAGTACGGGTAAATATCCAATAAGAGAAATGGTAAAAATAGGTTCATTAGTTGATCTATTTGGTCTGTTGCTTATAGCCTTCGTTCTACCCTTTTTCTGGAAATTAATAGGATTAGTATATTTCTAATCCTTCAATATTTTTCTTCCTAGTTTTATTCTATATCCAAATCCGTTTTAGTTGGTTCAGGAACTTTCTTTGGCCACCAATTCCATTTAGAGGCTAAACTCATTATTGCTGGAACAAGTATAGTTCTTATAATGAAAGTGTCTATCAAAACAGCTATACACAGCATGAAACCAAATTGATTTAGTACCATTTCTCTAGAAAATAGTAACCCACTAAAAGCAATCGCCATAATAATTCCAGCAAATGATATTACATTACCAGTTTTGAATAAACCTTTGTGTATTGATGCTTTTTCAGTAAAACCCATATCCCGAAATTCAGAAATTCTAGAGAGCAGGAAAATATCATAATCTAGACCTATTCCTATTAGAATTGAAAAAGCCATGATGGGAACTAACCAATAGAAGGAATTTACTCCTTGTAAAGCTGGAATAACCGTTTTGAATACTTGTGTCTTAAAAACAAAAATCCCTAACCCATATATCCACGATAAGGTTAATCCAATTGTAATTATTAGCCTTAAAGGTATGAAGACAGATCTGAACATAAATGCTATTAGAGTATAAACTACTATCATTGTAACAATTATCATTATCGGGAAAAGTTTGTAGACTTGATCTATTGCATCAACCATTACTGTTGATCCTTCTGCTAGATGCATTTCGTATCCATATTCTGCTTGTGAATCTTCAAGAATGACTCTTGTCTCTTTGATCCATGCCTCTGCTTCATCCCCCCAAGGATCAAATGGTGTTTGTATTTCTATAAGAATTGTAGAATTATCCTGATTTGTATATCTATTGAAAATTATTCTATATAACATCCCATCTGAACTATTGTATTCAAGAGTTGCTGGGGTGAGAAACGCCATTGCTACTAAAAATGGAATATAATTTCCTCCTGCACTCACAATGGACGTGAAACTATTGTTGTTTACCATTGTTTCAGCTGCTATTCTAATCGTAATATTCTTTGCATCTTTGAAAAATGTTGAGTCCATTATTCCGTTTGTCTGATTGGTTTTGATAATTACATAAAATGGAAGAATTTGTCCTGGTGAAAAATCCTCGCTTAATGCTTGGTATGCTAGATCTGAATCCGAACCTCTAGGTAATATTTGAAGAAAATCCATTGATCTATCAAATTTGAAAACTTGAATTGAAACTGGAATTGCAACAATTACAACGATTATAATGACAAATGGTGCATATTTAGTGGACAATTTTCCTATCTTATACCATATACTTTTCATTTGAGCTGCTATTTCTTTCTTTTTTAGCTGGTCTTCAGTTTCAGGTTGTTTCTTTGTTAACTTTTTGTATAAAGTAAATTTCTTGAAGAACTCCTCAAAGGTAAGAAGGGCAGCTGGAGTAAACGAAAGATTAACTCCAAGTGTAATAACTATGGTTATGGCAGCTCCTAACCCTATTGTTGATAGTAACTGTAATGGAAAGAAAACTAACCCTAAGAAAGTAACAGCAAGTGTCAGCCCTGAAACTGTAATAGTGTGTCCTGCATGTTTACTCATCTGAAGAACTGATTCTGAGGTTGATTTATTTTTCATTATTTCTTCTCTATACCTTGATAATAGAAACAGTGAATAATCTATAGACAAAGCTATTACCAAACTCATCATTATGCTAGGAACAAATGAGAATATATCCCAAATTAAAGCCAATGGATACATGATTAGAAATGATGCTAAAATGCTGATACCCATACTAGCTATAGGTAAAATCATCAATTTCAAACTTCTAAGCACAAAAGCTAAAACTAATAGAGCTATTGGAATTACAATCAAGTCCATTCTAAGAAGATCTTCTTCTGTTGCTTCTTGCATATCAAGATACATAACTAGATAACCTGTAAGATAGACATTGAAATCTTCAGATGTATTTATTTTATGAACTTCTTCTCTTAAATATTCAACAAATGCACTTATTGA
>JAGLXK010000185.1 GCA_023132955.1 Candidatus Heimdallarchaeota archaeon | reverse complement strand
GTAAAACATAATTATTAACAAAGTAAGTACTTTAGTAAATAAATATATTCCGGTTGCACCAACTAGATTTCTGTTTCTGTTTCTCCACGGGCTTTCTGTAATTCCTCATATTTAACAATGAAATCCATATGATACTTCTCAGCTTTTTCAAGCAATTCTATATATGTCCGTACATAAACTCTCCCAGTCTTCTCATATGAATCAGCTTTATCTCGCGCTATATTGGAATTTACTATCCCGTCACAAATGATATATGTTTTTATTGTTTTTTGAGAAAATTCTGGATCATTACCCATTTTACTTCTTAGGAAAGCTGAATATTCTAAAGCTTGATCTAGGTTTCTACTATTTGCTTTTATGCTTGGTCTCTTAAGTTCTATTATATAAAGTGTTTCTGCAAAGTCTTGACATAAGAAATCGATCCTTCTATTTTTTTCAGGAACTGTATCTGGTTCTTTGAATTTGTCTCTTAAAAGCCTGGAATATGTTACTTCATCTTCAAGTTTCATAATCCTTGGATCCAATAACCAAGGGAATATTTTCAAGAAATTATGCATTTCTGGTTTTTCTCGTACATCTTCCTTTATGTTCTGCTCAAATTTTCTTATTGTTTCTAAACGAACAATTGCTAATTTGTACATTTCTTTAGCTTCTATTACTTCCCAATCTTTAAAAAGCTCAATTAAAGATGCTGCAGTAATATCTTCCATCTCATCTAATTGAACAGCAAATTCTTTAAAAGCTGCAAAATCATAATGATCTTTTACAAAACCTACGAGATCAGCACTTTTCTCTAGATCAAGAGATTGATCATTAAGAATCAGATTCGTTACACTTCTTGCAAGTCTTCTTTCTTGTCTGGGGAGAGAATTTATCCATTCAGGAATTGCTATACCTGTTTTTTCCTTTATGATTCTTTCTTGTTTTTCTCTACGTTTTGATCTTCTTTCAGTTGCAACAAATTTAATTATTTCCTGAAGGTGATTCTTTAATTTAGTTGTTTCTTCATTTTCCCATTTCAAGGACTCTCGATTAGTTGAAATATGATCTTCTTCTTTATCATCATCTATGAAGTCTACTTTTAGATAACCGCTTATATACGAATGAGCATGATCATCTGCACGAATGTCATAGAAGCTATTATTATGAACTAATTTACCTCTAGATACTAAATAAACTCCCTTAAGTTTAGCTGGAACAGGTTTTGTTGCAGTAAAAATCTCACCAGCTATTTCTTGCTTGTGTTCATAATCAGCCTTTATGTCCTCATTTGGAAATTCCCACAAAAATTCTTTCTCAATACCAACAAATCGTAGTTCACTATCTACAAGAATTGGGTCGGGGTCATTATTGTAAAAGATTTCTACTTGAAAATCTTTATCAAAAATGAGGAATCTCTTTGCCAAGTCTTCAGCAATCTTTCTTGGTTCAAACTTTGCTTTTCGCTTTAAATCTCCTAATTCTATTATTGTTTTGTTTGATTCATCTGTTTTCTTATCCACGTTGATTGGATCAGGATAATATTTTTCATCTTCACATTTCTTGATTTTGTCTAGATTCATCCTGAACTGATTTTTCAGATTCTTATTTACAGAAGTAATAATTAGTTCTTTTGCAATTCCAAAAACGGCTAATTTACCAATGCCTTTTCTACCTATTATTTTTCTCCCTCTTGGTGTTTCATCCTTCTCATTTATCCTCCTATTACGACCTATAACAAGGAACTTCACACCAATATCTTCAGATGACATTCCCATTCCATTATCCTCAATTATTATTGACTTGTTATCGTCATCTTCATCAAAGAGCTTGATAATAACTTTGGTAGCATCTGCGTCATAAGAATTTGCAACTAATTCTCCTATGACTGGAGGTAACGTTGCATACATTGAAATCCCCAAATGTTGGATTGTATTCATATCAAACCTCATAAACCATCTTTTGTTTTCTGGTGTTTTCTCTTTACTGAATTCTTCAATGTTTAAATTCTTATTCACAATTTTTGTTTTATCTGTCATTCACTCACCCTCTTTAATAGATAATTATTAGCAATTTAATATATAAACTAAGTCTATTTCCTCTTGTGAGTATATTGTATTTTTGTAATATTTGAGTTTAAATATTTTCATCAAACTATAGACCTGGGTTCCAATCCCGGTATAATTTTTTGAGTGCCTCATAAATGAACAATTTTTGCTAGTTTTGTGTGCTGCAAGAAATAAACGATTTTGCTGTGATATATTTTATTCATCACACCACTCAATGGTGTTAGAATTTAAGTATGAAACTCATTTTTTCTGAAAAAGGCTGATTTCTGTGTCTTTTGGAGAATGAGCCATTTTAAGCGATTCTAAGAAAAGTAAAAAAAGAAAAGATTAAGCTTGTTAAGTATATTCTATTTTATCTTTTCTTCTAGAAGTAGATAAATTCTATCAAAGTTTACAATCTCTGCTT
>JAGLXK010000184.1 GCA_023132955.1 Candidatus Heimdallarchaeota archaeon | reverse complement strand
GAAGAGAGAGATATAGAAGAGAACTATGTTAAACCATGCAACTACTTCAAGTATAATAGTATGTGAATCATGATTTATTAGAATATTAGCTGTTTCTCCTCCAGCCATTCCTGTTATTAAATACATTAAACCTATCCATCTAAACTTCTTGTTTGTAAAGATCAAAGTAAAAACAAATGGGAATAATAACACAATATATGAAAACTGTAGTTTTGGATAAAGAATGAGGTATACTGCAAGTATAACAATCAATTTATTGAAACTCCATGTTTCTCTCCTTACAAAGAGATAAAAGCTAGTTATTCCTAAGAAGACGACAGTCAGTATTGTGAAAATATAGCTGTAATCTGTTAATTGAAATGGGATATAAAATTGAATTATAGTTAAAATACCTTGATTTCCTGGACTCACTATTGGATCATTGAACTGCTGGAGAAATCTAAGGGGTTCTGCAAAATAGAAAGGGATATAGATTACTAATATGCAACTAATAAGAAATAACGATTGTATTGTTCTTTGTTTCCAATTCTTACTATAAATCCAAATTAAAGGCGCTAGTAAAACTGGTACGTATTTTAATCCAGCACCAATTGCAATGCAGATGATAGCCCAATAACTCTTTTCTTTTTCAAGAAGATAGATAGGTAAGAGAATCAACAATGGTAATAAACATTCATCTGATCCCCAAAAAGATATCAAATACAAGAAAAAAGGATTTATTCCAAAAGATAAAGCTATCCAAAACGATTTCTTTATCTTTTTAAGCTCTAGAAGTTTATAAAATATGGACACTGAGATTAGTAAACAAAATGCAAAAAAGATTCGAAATAGATATGATGAAAACATCATGCTTGCATATGTGTGAAAATTTTCTCTAGTAATAAGATCGGGTGAATAATCTCCAGTTAATATCATAGATAGGAAAATTATAGGTGCCCACAAATATGAACTCAAGGGAGCAGCATTAGTAGAAAAATCTCTATAAGGTAGTTTTCCCCATAACACACCTTTACCTCGATTATAAAAGAAAAGTTGATCAGGAATAAGTATTGATATTCCTGTGTTAAACAATTGTGTATAAATGACATAAGAGGATAGGACTACAATATAGGTCAAAAACACTATTAGAATAAGAAAGAGGTGTTTTCTTAAGTTTATTTTTCCAATACGGATATAAGTACCAGACTCTTCACGCATA
>JAGLXK010000183.1 GCA_023132955.1 Candidatus Heimdallarchaeota archaeon | reverse complement strand
CAAGTAAAACCTGAAGATGCTTTAAGTGTGTTTAAGCAAGCTGTTGAGGATGGTTATGATGAGGTTCTATACCTAGGTTTAACTCCCAAAGTATCTAGTCAAATGAATGTTGTTCGACTTGCTGCAAAAACTATGAAGAGAGCAATAAAGATACACCTTTATCCAACAGAAACAACAACTGGTTCACAAGGGGCTATGACTTATAATGCAATGAAACTTCTCCAAAAAGGAAAATCTGCGGAGGAAATCATGGAATATCTAGATGGCATCAAAGAAAAAATCTATACAATTGGTGTAAATGAAGATATTAAAACTCTTTTTAGAACTGGAAGAGTCAAAAGGGGATCAGCTAAAGGTATTCTTGTAACTCTACTAAGAATGAAACCTATTGCACATATCACACTTAAGGATGGTTATATCGGGTATAGTGCTGGGACTAGTTACAAGAGTGTTTTGAAGAAAATGATTGCAGCAATAGAGTCAAAAACAGAACCTGACAAAGAATATAATCTCTTTATGGCTGATGCTTTGAACAAAGAGTTTGCTGAAGTATACGCAAATGAAATTAAGAAGGTCAGAAAAATAAAAGAAGTACATTACTGGAATATGTCTCCAGTCATGGCACTCACTGCAGGAAAGAGAGCTGTTACAGCAACTATCGCTCCTGTTGTTGAAGACTGAATTCAGCAGTTTCTGAATTCTCTAATTCTTTTACATTTCTGGTAAGAGTGATACACACATAATTTTTGTCAATTTCGTCTCCATTTCCATTTTTTTGCAAAATGATTTAGAGCGTTAGTTTAATTAAATTTAGAGTAACAAAAAAAGTAAAGAAAAAAGAAAAAGAGAGTTAGTTGCCGTTGATTACTTTCTCATATTCTTCTTCTGGAAATCCTTTAATCTCTAGTTTGTATATCTTTCTGATTTCATCAAGCATTCCTAGAATGTGAGCAATTATCACTAAAATCACACCTATTTTGACATAGAGAGCTATTTTGATAGGATCAAATGGGACACTTAATGCAGTTTGTATCAGTTCTGGATTTACATGTAATTGGAATATTAATGCTATAGAGAAGCTTGAAGGAATTAAAGAAAGTGCTAAGAATAATTGTTGAAGTTTTATGTGTTTTCCAACCAGTGCTTGAGAGAACCTTATAACCCCAAGAAGTATCATTACTCCTCCAAGTAGTTTTAACCAATGTACAAAGAATAATTCCATGTATGTTTGTGTAAAAGAATTAATGTCCACAAATGGATAGAACACAAAAACTGCTCCACCAACCAGATTGAAAATGCCTTCAAATAGGTAAGCTCCTTGAGATGGTAAGACTGATTTTGGTCTTTTTCTTCTCTTTATTTTCTTAACTGGCTTCATATGTGGTTCTGCCATACGTTTGAAATCCTCAGGTAAAAAACCATGATAGGATAATTGTACGAATACTATACCAAGAGCTGCGAAACCAATTACTATGCCAACAAATATTCCTTCAAAAGTTTCTCCAATTACTTGACCAATATTGCCTCCTTGTAGAGCAAAAGCCATTTCTAATAGGTTAACAAATAATACTATTATGCCTACGAGTATTAATGATTTATAGAACCATGGCCATAACTCTTCAGTGATATAGAACTTAGGAGTGCCTCTAGTTCTGAATTCTTTGGCAATCTTTCGTGGATTGCCCATGATAATGACGGCCTCTCTAACGTGCCATACTTCAGGATCCTTACCCTCAGCTAATTCAGTAGCCTTATCCCAGATATGATCTTCAAGTTCATCTAGAAAATCCTTCAGTTCTATTACTCTAGCTTTTAGCCATATTGGTAATTTCTTTTTTACTTCATTTTTGAAACTCTCAATCAATTCTTTTGATTCAGTTTTTACATTCATTTTTTTAACCTCATTTTGACAATCCTTCAATGTTTAGACCACAAATGTTGCAAAATCTTACTTCAGCTTCCTGTGGAATTTTATTGGTACAATTAGGACAGTAAATGAACTTCTTTTCAGGAAGCTTGATTTCTATATCCATCAAAGGAGTGATTGCTTCGAGTAGTTTTGAGAAAAATCCTACCATGTGCTGATATAGTTCTGTTCCTTTGTTTGTTAATTTGTAGTACTTCCTAGGGCGACCACTTGAGTCTTTCCTCTCGGATACTACAAGTTCATCACGCTCCAATTTTCGAAGAATAGGGTATAATGTCCCCTCTTCAATTATCAGAGTTCTACCTGTCTCTTGTTCAAGTTCCTTAAGTAATTGATAACCATAAATTCCCTCTTCAGGATGTCTTTGAATAATTGATAATGCCGATAGTGTTGATATCCCTCGGAGCAGTTCAGATTCAAAGCTTTCTACATATGATTTGATCTGCTCATCTTCTATCAAAGCTCCTTCTCGATATGTTTTGATGTTTCTGAACAAGTTTTTACACCTTTTTTAGAGTTTTTTTAGTATTGCCAACTTACTATTCAGACTATACTATAACACGCATAGTATTGGGCGTTTATAAACATTTTCATTTTGGATTTGAGAAAGAATTAAGCAAATAAGATAGTAGCTTCTTAGCTACATTTACTTTTTTTGCTTTACTTAACGTTCCAAAAAATTAAATATCACCAATTATGTTTTTACTTGTCTCACTAAGGTGAAATTAATGGTTAAGGATATATCTGAATTTTTAAAGAAACAAATTGAGTTAGAAAAAAGAATTGTAGTTACAGCTGATAATTCTGTTAAAGATATAAAGAACACTCTTGTTAAGGAAATGATAAATTCAATTTCACTTGATTCAAAAAAGCACGCAAGTATGTTAACTGCTCTGTTAGCAATGCAAAAAACTACTCAACCTTTCATCTCTGAGACAGTTTCTAAAGAACTTCACGAGAATATTCGAAATCATATTGAACTTGAACTAGAAGCAATTCAGACGTATAAAGAGCTTCTAGAACAAGTTGAAAATGAACAAGTGAAAATGGTAATTCAAACAATTTATCATGATGAACTAAGGCATCATGCACTTCTAAAGAAGATTTACAACGTGATAATTGAAAAAGAAACACTAGATGAAGATGAAATCTGGGAATTTATTAAGGATGATTTCATACCTCAGTACTAGTTAGACTGCTACTTTTATTAATCATTAATTTGGTTCTTCTTTGAGAAAGATGAAAGTTCAAAAAGTTGGTTCAAGGGGTTATGTCTTTACCTTTAAGGACCCTTACAAACTCAACATATATGTTATCAATGGAGAAGAACACATCTTCATTTGTGATACAGGATTTGGTTCAGACTCTGTAAATGAGCTATTGGATTACCTGAGGACCATAGATATACATTCCAAACCTTTTATTGTGTTTAATTCTCATGCTGATTATGACCATGTTTGGGGTAATCATGTTTTCAAGGAATCAGAAATTATAGCACATGAATTGTCTCCGGAAATTTTTCAAAAGGAAGGAGAAGAAATACTAGAAAAATATGCGGAACATAAAAGAGGCGAAGTGGTACTTACTCCCCCAAACAAATTGTTCAAAGAGAAGATTGTTTTTGACGTTGAAGGAGTTGAATTCTATCATTCCCCTGGACATACTCTTGAATCATCCTCTTGTTTTGATCATAAGGAGAAGATATTATTTGTGGGTGACAACATTGAATCCCCTTTCCCTTACATTAATTTTCTCAACCTGGAAAATTACTGTAATTCTCTAAGAGAATATCTTACACGAAATGCCAAAATTATCATTTCTGGTCATGATGAAGTTATGTTTGATGAAACTCTTATTCAAGAAAATCTGCAATATCTGGAAACAATACAATCCAGAAAAATAGATAGAAAGAATTTCACTAAACAACATCGAGGAATACATTTTCAAAATGTCTCCAGACTAGCTGAATTGTTCAAGGAGAAAGGAGACAAAATCACTGCTCGAAGATACTACAAAGAAGCTTTAGAAATTCAAATAGAAGCTGAAACGAGCCCTGAAAATGAAGCACGAGTTAAAGAAATAGAGGAAATCATTGCAGATTTAGCCTGATTTTTTTGAGTTTCTACCCAATATTTTTATTGAAGTTCTACTTCTTTACATCTATTACTATTTACATCTAAGCAGAGATTCGATTTCACGTAAACAGAATCATAAAGGCAAGAAAAATGACAACTGAAAAAGACTTGTTATCAAATTCAGAAAAGAAAGAAACTAGAAGGTGGAGAATCTAAACCAAGTAAGGGATTAATCAATAAAATCTACAGAGATTACGTAATGTCCAGATAATGATTTCAAAATTACTTCTTTTTTATTCCTTCCTTACCTTTTTAAACGAATTTCTGAATAAGTTATTAACTAACAAGGGTTAAACTTAAAATTGACCAAATTCAACTATAATAGATAAAAGTTCTTGAGTGGTTAACATGAAAATAGAAGAATTAAAACCAGACGCAAATTTTGATGAGTTGAAAGTACGAATTCTTTCAATAGACGGCCCCAGACAAGTTCAATCCAGAGATCGTGTTTTGCATGTTTGGGATATATTAGTTGCTGATGAGACAGGAACAACAACATTGACTTTATGGGGAGCAAAAACTGGGGAAGAATACAAAGTCCAGCAAGTCGTATCTATAACAGAAGGTTGGTGTAAAATGTTTAAAGACAAGAAACAAATCTCTTTAGGTCGAGGAGGAAAAATATTTCCTGGTAAAGATGATGACCCAAATCTACCAACAAAAATTCCTGAATAAGCTATTCATCAATTATAAAAATCTCTTTTTCATTTCTCTTGCAGAATCCTTTTTAGGTAAATTTGTTTCTAATGCTAACATGTTAAATGGATGGCAAGAGCGGCATTATTTCCTGTTTTGACTAGATTATTATATCTCTCAACAGCTTCTGCAGATTTGCAGATTATCACATCTATTTCCTTTTGTTTTAGTTCATTTATGACTTCTTCCGGAACTTTCATCCTTCCAATTGAACCAGTTCCTATAACCAGAGAATCTATTTCAGTATCTTTCAGTATTTCTAAGTCTTCTAAATGTAGTAGATGTCCTTTCTTTCTCCACCAGTTTGAATGAATTGAATCGGGAAATATAATCAGGTCTGAAGAGTACGATTTTCCCTGCACTTTTATTTTCCCAAAACGATAGCTTTCAACCAGATTCATATCCGCACTATGATACAGTATTCTTACTAACCTAATTA
>JAGLXK010000182.1 GCA_023132955.1 Candidatus Heimdallarchaeota archaeon | reverse complement strand
GAGTTGGTTCTACTAACAGGACTAAAGGCTGAATGAATCCTGAGCACTTGTCTTCAACCTCATATTTCATTTTCAGCTGACATCTCAGTCATCGTTCTTAAGCCATACGTGGTACATGTGTTAAGTTACTTCGAATTTCTTTTTCTCCTTTTTACATATTATCTGAGCTACAGTCTTACGTAGAATAGATTGGAAATCAAAAATTTACGCATTTCATATCTATTTCTAGCCAATATTAAGGATATAGAATAGAAATAGAAACGGAAAAAGAAAAAGAATAATTACTTCTTTTTACGAGCAAGATCAACTACAGGAGCAGCTAAGATTGAAGCAATCAAGAGTATAACTAGTGACATGTTGGAAAACTCAGATATCTCTGGTATATAGTTTAATGGATACAAATCAACTGAACCCGCACTACCATCAATTGCATAACTCCCACTTACCCAGGTCGACCACCAGTTCCCTGACAAAGAAATTTCATCGTACCACTGATTACCAGTATCATCTTCTGCTTGGGAAGTACCTAGTAGGTTATTGTCCAAAAACACATTATGATAGATTTTACTTACACCCACTGAGCTTAGCATTGTTATACCATATTGATCGTTTTCTTTTAGAAGATTATTTGTAATGATACAATTTACCGTATCATAAAAACGCATACCAAAGAACCCACTGTTTATACATCTGTTGTTAGTTATGGTTAAATCTATACTATCTTGGGTTTCAATACCTACATATGCACTGTTTGAACAGTTGTTGTGTGTTACACTTGTTTCTGAAGATTCTATTACAGCTATTCCATAATCGTTGTTAGTGCAAATATTTTTTGTGATTGTACTTTTAGGAGCTCGATCCGTATAAATGCCAACATAACCTCCACTGATTGTATTATATGATACAACACAGAACTCACTATCTGTTATCTTAATACCGTTCATACCTGTTTCAATAGTATTTCCAGTAATAATAGCACTTGAACCCCCAGCTAGGGCTATTCCATTGTTAGTTTCAGATATTATGACATTGTTGAGAATATTTACAGTTCCATTTCCCATGAGATAGTATTTACCTAGGTATATACCATAATTAGTGTCTGTCTTGAGGAAGCAATTCTGTATAACAAAGTGTTTTGAATTGTTACCGCTGAAAAGAATAGGATAGTCGCTTGTTACTGTTATATTGTAATTTTCTATTCTAAAAGGATCTCCAGGATCTCCTGTTCCTGGGGAACCAAGATCTGTGAAATTAGCATCATATTCAATAACAATCGGCCCACGATCGACTAATGCTTGTAAAGTTGGATTCTCATAGGGAATTACTGTTGAAAGATCAGCTTTAGCTGTAGGTGTTAAAGAGTTAATTGATGAAAATAAGACCCCCAGAAAGAATAGAAGAAAGATATAAACAAACTTGATATTATTTTTTTTCATTTTTTTTTCCTTTCCTATTTATTTTACATTGTTTCTTGTAATTAATAATGAATCGCACATATTATTAATCTTTTTTCCAAAATTATATCATCCTAACCAAAGATAATCGTGTCTGTAGGCCATCTATTAATCAGTAGAGTGATTATATTCACTATGGCTATAATTGGACCTAGAATGAAATATGTTTTTTTTGGTTCCAAATTTTTCCAGAAGAGAATAAAAGCGAATAGTGATGTAAATGAAGCGATGATGTTAATAATTCTCCATGATTCATGTTTAGAGAGAACTACTATTCCTGAAACAACGAAACCAACGATTATTGTTACCCAAAGTACAATCCCAACAATCTTTACTATTTTCTCACCTATGAATCTATCTAACAACCATGATTTTCTTGACCATCCAAAATATCCCTCTTCTTCAGGCAGTTTTACATAGACTAGAAACATAATAAAAACTAATCCGTGAATTATGAGAAGA
>JAGLXK010000181.1 GCA_023132955.1 Candidatus Heimdallarchaeota archaeon | reverse complement strand
TGTACCAATTCAAAATATAGATGATGTCAAGTTAGAAGAAAGGTATAAAGGAAAGGTGGAAATCATTCCAGTGTCAAACTTTCACGAAGTACTTCGAAATGCCCTTCCAAAGGAATTTAGCTATATTGCTAAGAAGTACGAAGCCTTGGCTTTAGAACATTCAGCACTTAACAATGATAAGAAGAAATGAGCCGAAATGACAACTTCAGGTTTTTACCATTATTATTGTGGGATTACTGCACAACCAAATGATGAAGGCCAATATGAAGACTTAGGAGAATTCGATCTTAATCTAAACATGATACAAAAAGAACTTGCAGAAAAGGAACCTAAGAGACAACCTCGATTAGAAACAACTTTTTTTCACGAAGATTGGATAGAAATTCAATTTCTTTTCAGAGCTTCTTATAGAGATGGAACTGAGGATATTCAACGATACATTGACTTGGTAATAGAAGAACTTGAAGGACAATTAAATATCATAATTATAGATTTTAATATTGAATCAATTTCCTAAAAAATTCAATCTTTTATTTGAAAACTATATCGAGCTGAGCTTCACATTTATTACAATTTCCTTGTAAAGAGATTCTCCTTACTTCTGTAGCTGACGCTCCTCTATAAATAAGTAATTCTCCACATTTTGGACAATAAGTATTTGATGCTTCATGATCAGGTACATCGTTTAAATAAACGAAATCTAAGCCTACTTCCTTAGCTATTTGATAACATCTCTCTAATAATTCTGTAGTTGTGGGTTGTAATTCTTTAAGTCTATGAGCAGGGAGCAATCTAGCTAAGTGCAACGGAACAGATACTGAAAGTTCTTTTCTTATCCATTCGGCTATTTTTCTAGTTTGTTCTTCAGTATTTTCAAGCGCTTCATGGATAACGAAATTTAGTTCGAGGAGTTTTTCTTTTTCATAAATCAATTTGATAATCTTCTTAACTTCCTCGAAAGTACCTGCATGACACTTTTGTTGGTACCCAATATCAGAAACTGATTTTATATCAATAGTAACCGCATCAACACATTCAAGAATTTCCTTAACAGGTTCTTTATTGAAATAAGCATTAGTTCTCAATAATACTTTTAGATTTCTCTGTTGAGCAAGAGTTGCAGTATCACGAACCCACTCAAAAGATATTAGAGGCTCAGCTTCACCAAAAGCTATAATCTTAGAACCTGATGCCACCCCAAACATTGCAGCTTGATCAGGAGCATATTTTTTTGCACCAATTTGAGCCGGATCAATACCAATATTATCAGGCATTGCGCAATAATCACAATCAAGATTACAATTGTATGTAGAAAATGTTTGTACTCTTGAATTTGGATAAAAATGAAATACATGTTGTTTTTCAATCATATCTATCTTCATATCAGTATATCCATAAGTTAGCGAATACATTTTCCCTTCAAGATTTACTCGTGAAAAACATTTACCTTTCTCTCCAACTAACAAAGTACATTCTATAGGACATAAGCGACACTGAATAACTTGATTTTCTTCATCAATCACATCATAATATTCAGCTTCGTGCAGTGGAGATTGTGACATTGATTTCATGCTAATTTTTGAACTTCATTATTAAATCTTATTAAACTAACATCTTTATTGGGAGAATTTCCACCTCAATATTTATCTATAAGTGGATGTTTGGTCTATTTCTTTAATATAATTATAGCAAAAAGTATTTCAGATACTTCACTAATTTCTTATTAATGTGGACTCTTTTAAAAAGAGATACGATGACTGTTTGGCAACAAGTTGAATTGGAAAATCGTCTGGTAAATTACAGAGAAATATTTCAGGGAAAACGTATCCCCCGATACAAGCTGGCCAGATTATTTTATGTTCCTTTTAATGGTTATAAGGACAAAGATGAACTAATGAATATTCATGAACACTACCATCCAAAATTCAAGAAGTGGATAGCAGAGAAACAGCATCTTCCTCTTGAAGAGATTGAGAAAGAAATTGAAGAGCTACACAAAGCCGAGGATATTACAAGTAATAATTATCTGGAGCTGAAACTAACTATCTTGAAAGATGTTCTTTCTTCATGTGAATTCTGTGAGAACAGATGCAGAGCCAATCGTGATGAAGGAGAAGTTGGGAAATGTGGAATTGATGATAAAGCATACGTTAGCTCAGCTTTCATTCATATGGGGGAAGAAAGTCCTATTGTCCCTAGCGGTACAATATTCTTTTTGGGTTGTACTATGGATTGTCAGTTTTGTCAAAACTGGGATATAAGTCACGAATTTGGATTTGAGAGAATTAAGGGGAGAGGAACATCAGCCATTCAACTTGCACAACTTTATTTCACTTTGGTTAAACAGAATGCGAGAAATATCAATTTTGTTGGAGGAGAACCTACACCAAACTTACATGTTATTTTAGAATCTTTCAAACATTCACAAGTTGATGTCCCAATGTTGTGGAATAGTAATATGTATCTTACTGATATGAGCATGAAACTGATTGCAGATCTTTTTGATATTTGGCTACCAGATATGAAATATTCTAACAATGAATGTGCAACCAAGTACTCCAAAGCACCAAAATATTGGAAGGCGCTTCAAAGAAATATGAGAATGATTGAAGACAGAGGATCTGGTGAGTATATAATTCGCCACCTAGTTATGCCAAACCACACAAAGTGTTGTTCTATTCCTATTTTGGATTGGATCAATGAAAATCTTAATACACCACTCGTAAACATTATGGGTCAATATCATCCAGATTATATTGTTCTTCAAACTGATAGATTTCCTGAGATTAAGAGAAGAGTTTCAACTACAGAAATGTATGAAGTTCGAAATCATGCTGATAAAATAGGATTATACTGGAAAAGTGTTTCTTAACCTTCTTTTTATTGGATGCTCATATCCCATAATAGACGCTTTGTTGTTGATCTTTCCCATTTATTTAAAGCACTTCTTGCAGCTATAGTTTCAGAGAGAAATTTATGTTGGAAATCGGCTATAAAATCTATGAGTTTCTCAATTTCAGTTATTTTGTCTAGTAATGCTTCAGATATATAAAATGTGATAGAAAATCCTGGTTCTGGTTCCTTTTGAACAATTCCTGTAGCTTCATAAAGTGCTACACTTAGTCGTTTGAGTAACATATCGTCGAAAGGATCTCTAAGTTCAAAAATCAGTGAAATCAGACTTGAATTTCTAGTTTTCTCGATAAACCCATTTTTAAGTGGAAATTGCTTCAAATCCATATCTCTGCAATCTTTACAGATTACACAAGGATAGTTAATTTCTCTATGGGGGCAGATATACCTTTCAAGTTTCATAGCTTGCCTGATTTTTTCCTTATCTTCTAAAAACTCAGGTGAATGAGAACTCATACAAGTAACCAAAAGCGTTTTACTGTTTTATATTTACTGTTAGATGTAATCATATTTTAAAAACATCCCTAGAAACCTTCTTCATCCCACCATTAGACCACTCAATTTTCTGCACTGGGAATGCTGAAAGAATTGAGGAAATAGTCTCTTTTAGTTCCCAAAAATATCGGAAACTCTGTTCAGGTTTCTTTTCAAAAATTGTTTGTATTTCCTGATTGCTCTTCCTATAGCTTTCCAACATCATTATAGCTTTTTGTTTAGAACTTGTTCCCTTTAGTTCCTCTTTGAATGAAGTTTGCCATCTCTCAGTTCTATTTTCCTTCTCTAAAACAAATTTAAATTCTATTATCAATAGTTCTAAATCAGCTCTCAATTTCCAAAGGATATCATTTATTTTGCTGTTAGATAAACCTGATAAATTGTCCAGTAAATCGTTAAATTTGTTTATAGAATTACTAATATTCTCTTCTAAATTTACTTCCAATTTATCTAGATTATTTGACATAACATGCTTGAAATTTGAATTACATATAAAAAAATGGTGTTTGGAAACAAACGTTTAAATCAGCCTGATTTCAATCAATTTATTGATGTCTGTCAAAAATCACTTTGGTATAGATTTCATCATCAATGAAGATGAAATTTATCTAGATTCTGCAACTGTAGGAAGACTACCTCAGTCCTCAGTTTCAGTTTTAAACGATTTTTATTCCAAATATGGAGGAGGGATTAGTAGAGGTACGCATAAAATTGCAATCGATGCTAGTCGCTCACTAGAAAAATCCCGTTCAATCATCGGAGATATCTTTTCTATTGACAAGTCACGTGTATCTTTCCTACCATCAAGAGAAACTGCCTTGCTTAATGCTCTTTTTTCTCAAAGTTTCGATAAGGAAAGTGAAATTATTGCTAGCTCTCTTGATGATCACTCAGTAATAACACCTCTATTGAAGGTGAATAAATTCTTTGGAACACAGCTAAGCTTTACAGGAATTGAAGAAGAAATCGATTTATTTACTTCTATTCAAGCAAAGATTAATTCAAACACAAAAGCAATCGTTCTATCATCACTAACTCTTGGAATGGGAGTTCAAAGAGATTGGAAAAGCATATCTCAATTAGCAATTGACAATGAGTTATTGTTTATCTTGGACATGTCTAATGGCGTAGGGCACGCATCCTATAATTTTGGTGAGATTGCCCCCCATATCATAATTTCATCTGGTAGTATAGGAGCTCTTGGTCCTCAAGGATCAGCATTTCAAATTATTTCAAATGAAATAGATAAAGATTTCAATCCTATTTTAGTTGGTGGAGGATCTGTTGTTTCCGTAAATGAATCTGACTATAAATTATCATCAATTCCAAATAAATATGAGCCAGGATCACTAAATATTGCTTCTATTTCTGGTTTAGCAAATAGTCTGCAACTGCTATCAGATGTTGGTTTTGAAAAAATCAGAAAACATGAACAGGAATTAAGAAAAATCCTTTATGATGGTCTCAAAAAAATTAACAAGATAGATATTGTTGAGAAAGATGGTTTATCATATGGCCCTATTTTTTCCTTCTTTAGCGAAGAAATTGATGCTCATGATATAGCAATTATTTTAGAAGACCTGGCTAACATTTATGTTAGAAGTGGAGCACTGTGTTCTCATCTTTTTATGGATGAATTAAAGCAAGAATCACTAGTTCAAGTTTCCACTCATCTGTATAATACAAAAAAGGATATTGTTACTTTTATAGAAACATTAGAAGCAATAATGGCAGAAATATGAAAGAGAAAATCATAAGTCACCTTAGCTTCTTTCTGGCATCGCTTATGCTTTACCAAATGCCTTACGATCATCCTCTAGATTTTCCCTAATT
>JAGLXK010000180.1 GCA_023132955.1 Candidatus Heimdallarchaeota archaeon | reverse complement strand
TGTAAAGAAGTTCAGTTTCAGAAATAGAGATAGGATTATATTGTTCTAAAGTTATAATATCATTTTTCTCTTGAGAGTCTGATTTAGAAACAAGTTGTTCTTGATAAATTGATAAACTAAGCACTATAAGAAACACAACAGAATAAATTTTGACTTTATGCGCTACTCTTTGCATGTAAGAAACCCCACATTTAATGACCTATATTCAATATTTGAAAGTTAATTTATTATTTATATCTATGTAAAGTAGCAATTAAACGATTTTTATTTGTACTTCTAAAGTTCATACTTTATTTCTATCAAGTTCGAAAAATGTTTGAGTATACTGATCAGATATACTGGTTATAACAAATTCTTTCTCAACAAGTTTGAATATTATCCCTAATGCTTCATTTACTGGATATTTCTTCAAATCGTCTAATAATCTCATTATTGAGGTTTGCTTATTTTCTGCAAAATGTGTTAATATATCTCTTAATATCATACTCTCGCTTTCGATTTCTGCAAGCTTGCGAATATCTATTTCGAGTGGGTAGAGCAACCACAGATGGAACAGATTAGTTATTTTGTCCATTATACTTATTTTGTAATAATCAGAAAATTCTTCGGAATACTCTCCTTCTGAACTATCAAAACCAAAAACTAAATCAAACCATTTTACTAATTCTACGATACTTTTTTCGAGATCACTCTGCAAATCTCGTTCAATGAATAGATAAGCTGTGTATGGCCCATAACTTGTAGTTAAAACAATGAAACCATAATACTTTATTTTTGTTATATCAGCTGTTGAACTGATTTTCTCAACTTGAGTAGAATCTTGTGTCTGTAAAACATCGCAGATAAGAGAAGGGTCAAGGTTAACCTGGCTATTTAAGTCCATTTCAAAAACTGGTAAACACTGTTCATGTTGAACTACAAGTAATTTTCTTACCATGAAAACATCTTGAAGTATTATTTCGTAGTTCAACACCAGCTCTACCACTTTATTTCTCTTAAATTATAATATACTTCTTTACATATTTTAAAATTGTTCAAGTGACCATCAAACCATTAATGTTAAATATTTCCGAATGTATCTTATATTTGAAAGGAAATGAGTAAAATTGGAAAGTTTGTCTCTAATTTTTTACTAAAGATGTTTCCTCAAACCCCACCAGAGTTTCAAACTGAAGAAAGAAGAGACTTTGAGAAAGGTGGAAGGCAATTTAGAGGTATAAAAGGTAAGAAAGATAAAATTGCGATGATTGAGGGAGTATTCAAAAGAAACTCAGGGAACTAAAACTGATTTTTTCTCAACCTATCAAATAATAACCTATCTTTTTGTATAGTCTCCCTTATTGGAAGAAGACCTTTAGATAAACTCATCAAAAGATTAAAAATTAGTGAAGACCTCAAGAATCTCTTCAATCATTTTCTCTGATTCAAAGGGAGTTTTTGGGAAAAAAAGATTGGAAAGAAAATTTTGAATCTTTAGTTCTTCCTTTTCTTTCTAAATCTCAAACTTAAAGCTAAAATACCTATAGCCAAGACAATGTAGATAGATGAAGAAAATGAACTATCTAATATCTCTTCAACTTCACCTAGACCTGTAAATACTGGAATAGCATCAAGAGGGTACAAATCTTCTGAAGTTGCGAGACCACCTATTTGATATGATCCAATTCCACTCCAGTCGTCCCAATAATTCCCTTCATTGCTCTCATTATCATACCAAGTGTTTGATGAGCCTTCATCCTCTGCTTGAGAAGTACCTAGTAAATTGTTATCTATAAACGCATTATGATGGATTTTATTTTTACTTGCTATGTTACGTAGGTATATACCATATTCAGTATTGTTAACAAGTGTATTATACATCAAGTTGTTATTTTGGGCATCAAACAATCTTATACCATATTCTAAATTATTTGCACAAGTGTTATTAGCTACTGTACAGTCTGAAGCTGTCCCTAGACTTATCCCTTCTGTACTCTCTGCTAATGTATTGTTTACTATTGTACAATCATTGGTTTGATACAGAGAAATTCCTTTTATTGTATTTTGGTAACAGAGATTTTCCATGATTACAGAACCATCTGCTGTGTCTAGATAAATTCCATACATTGCTCTAACAATAGTATTCCTTTCTACTAGGAGATTATAACCGAATCTGATTTCCAATCCATAACCTGTACTCTCATAAATATAATTATTAATAACATCACAAGCACCTTTGTTAACTCTTTTTATGGTGATACCGTCACCCATAGTTTGAACAAAGCAATTTTGTATAGTAAAATACTTCTTTACGTTATCAATCAATATTCCTGGAGTTCCAAATTCATCTGATGTTATATTATAGTTTTGAATTAGATATGGATCTTCTTCAGTTCCTGAACCAGGGAATCCATAATCTGTGAAATTTGCGTCGTTGATTATTTCTATTACTTCATGAGGAATCAATCCTTCAGGTATTGGCGGTATAACTACTGAAATATTCCAGTTTTCCTGTCTGCTATCTGGTTTTGCTAAACAAATCTCACTAGAGGCTAAGGAGAAAAGGATAATGCAAAATAATAATCCAGATAGGAATTTAAGTTTGTTTTTTCTTTCTTTATACATTTCATTACTTCCCTATAGTAATCTTTAGTTAACGAAAACTTGCTATTTAAGCGTTATGTGCTAAAAAATGGTTTTCTACTTGAAAACTTTAATATTTTTATTTCTCCCTAGTTAGAATTTTGAAAAATAATATTTCGATTCAATTTTGTGGATTTCTTGGATTTTTATATCAATGGTCAAAAAAATTATAATTGTTCAAACAAAAAAGCAAATGATTCTATGAAAGATAGACAAAGATTCCTTCTTGTATTAACAATTTGTACTTGGATAATTGGAAGCATTATTGGGATTGTATTTGTATTTGTAATGTTGGATGATATCTCAGGCTTAGAATGGTTTGGTAGCCCAACATTTGGAATGGTAATTCTTATAGTGTTGATGACTAGTTTTTATCTTGTCTTTAGAAAAAAGAATCTTCAACCAACTATAATTGTTATAATTTGGTTCTTCTTTCTCTTTATAGCTACTACTGTGTGCATGGTTGCTTTTGCATATCATGACCTAGGCCAATGGGAAGATTTTCAAACTATGCCCTTGTTGGGAACTTTCCTTTTAATTCTATGGGCAGCAGGAGTGCATTTTAGTTTAAAAAATGTAGAAAGAAAATCACTATATATTTTCACTCTTTGGACCGTAGAATTCTTTCTAACTGTATTATTTACTATGATAGCATTAGCTTATGGACCTCTTAGAATGTGGGAAGATTGGCAACCTTATCCAATTATGGGAATAGGGATATGGGCAGGTCTCATTACAATCGCATACTTTGCAATTAGAAGTTCATCTATTTCATGGATCGATGCAGGATTTTACTGGTCATGGTCTATGTTCATTGGCATAACAACAAGCATGTTGAGTGTTTTCATAGTGTTACTAGATTATACAAATTTATGGCCTATTTATCCTATAGCTGGAACATTAGGATTTGCAGCTTTATTTACCACGTTGAAATTTACTTTGAAAAAATCAAATGTGAATGAAAAACTGAAGGAGTAAAATGGTTGCACATTTCAATTCTGAAATTATGAGATGTCTTGGAAGACCTTAAGTCAACCATTGTAATTTCAGATTAGAAATGACATCAAAATCCCACAATAATTCCAATAAACTTAAGATTTGTATTTACCTTTTAAAATCTAAAGAATAAAATTGGAATATTGATGCTTCTAACTTTGTTATTCTAATAACATTTGGTTAGGGTGATCTAGTTTGACTGAAACAGTGCTAAAAGAATTGCTTCGCGTAGAACAATTAATTGTTGAAGAAGATAATAATACTGCATTAGAACTTGTAAGAAAGATTTCCAAAAGAGAGGGGTTGTCTAATGAAGATAAGCTTGCTTGTACTCTACTAGAATCTCGAATTGATTTTAAACTAGGTGAAAGAGAAAAAGTACTTAAAAAAGCTGAGAAAATTTGGCCAACAATTCGTAAACTAGAAAATCCATTATTTATTTTGGATTATTTAATAATTAAAACGAATGCTTCTTGGATTAGGGGTGAATTTGATAGTGGCATCAAAGTATTTGAAGAGCACTTGGAGTTAATTGAAGAATTACAAAAAAAAGTGCCCAAAAATAATGAGATACGTTTCAAGATAAGAAGAAGTGAATTTCTGCGAAATGGTGGCATCTTATATTGGTATAAGGGTGAACTTGATACCTCTCTAGAAATTCATAAACAAAGTTTAGCTTTTGGTGAAGAGATTAACAATAAAACTTCCATTGCAGGTTCTTATAATAATATGGGTCTTGTTTATTGGTCAAAAGGTAATATCGATAAATCAATTGAGTATTACAATCGTTCTTTGAGCATCTTTGAGGAGTTAGGGATGAAACAAAAAGCTGCGGGTATTTTGACAAATTTAGGCAATGCATACTCAATAAAAGGGGATCTTGACAAAGCATTAGAAACTCAGCAACGTAGTTTGGAAATTAAAAAGAAATTTAGTAATAAGGGACTAATAGCTGTTTCACTTATCAATATAGGAGTAATATTTCAATTGAAAGGTGAACTCGACAAAGCACTAGACTATTATCAAGAAGGATTGTTACTAAGTGAAGAAATAGATTCCAAGTCTAATATCGCTCTCGCCCTAAATAACATCGGTAATATATTTGATTTAAGAGGCAATCCCAATTTAGCCATAGAGTATTATGAACGAAGCTTGAACCTTTACGAAGAGATTGGTATTAAAGATAAGGTTGCCTTATTACTCGTTAATATTGGCGCCAATTGTAGACAAAAGGGCAATATTAAAGAAGCATTTGATTATTTTAATCAAAGTTTAATAATTTATGAAGAAATAGGGAATAATTTGGGTTCCTCAGTAGTTCTTCTTGAACTTGTACAGGAAACACTTGAACAAAATGATCAGGAATTAATTCAAGAATATTTGGAAAAATTAGAGCAAATCAATAAATCTGAAAACATTCGTTTAATTGATCAACGTTTCCGTTTAGCAAAAGCGCTTTCACTTAAGGATAGTAGTCAATCTCGCATCAAAACAAAAGCAATAGTAATGTTTGAACAAATCATTGAAGAAGAAATCATAGATCATTCACTAACTGTTAAAGCAATGGTTCACCTAAGTGATTTGTTGATAAAAGAATTAAAACAAACAGCAGAATTTGAGTTATTAGAAGAGATTAAGGAATTAGTACAAAAACTTCAGGAAATTGCTGAAGAACAATCATCCAATTCGATTCTTGCAGAAATATACAGATTGGAAGCATTGCTAGCTTTAGCAGAGCTTGATTTGAAGGAAACTAGGCAGTTATTACAAAAAGGTCTTGTTCTTGCTGAGGAAAAAGGTCTTGAGAGCATTGCATCAAATATACGTGAAGAACAGAATAGATTAACAGAACAAATTAAACTGTGGGAAGAACTTCAAAAACGAAAAGCTCCATTAAAAGAAACATTACAATACATAAAAATAGAGGAATCTATGAAACAGTTACAACATGAAGAAACAGTCACATCCAGGAAATTATTTTCATTAAAGATTTAGGTTTCAGCTTTTTATACAGCAATGGTTTTTTCTCTTTTATTCATTTAGCTAAAACTACCGTCTCTAATGGTTTAACAAATGTTATTGAAGCGCTTATTTCTTTTGAATATTTTTATTAATCAGTATTCCTACTAGAGTAAGATGAAATTCTTCTGTAAAAAATGTGAGAGCAAATTCGATGACGATTATAAAGATCTTTTTGAGCAGTTAAAATGTCCAAAATGTAAAAAAAAGGATATTGTACTAAATTTCATCATTCAGGGTGTACACCCTCCTGAAGCTGGTTTAGGCATATCTTATTGGGAATTTGAAGATATCTTGGAGGAGGGTAAGGTAAGTTATCTTAATGAGTTCTTTGAAGAAGAATTCAATCTTCACTATTCTAGAAATGGTGATGAATTTATTTTAGCAGAGAAATCTGGTCAGAAGGTAGATTTAAAGATCATTTTTGAAAAAACTCAGAATGATGGTAAACTCCAAAGGATGATTTACAACATTTACTATGTCTTATTACATGGTTACTAGAAAACAAACACTTTGAGTAATGACTATCTAGGAGAAAGGTTTTAACGCTATAACTAGAAAATCTACTCATGAATGTATTTCATATTGTAGGAAATGAACTTATTCCAATCAAGGAACCCTATCAGTTTCAAAATGGTGATGTTTATGTTATTGAAACAGAAAGCAATCTCTGGATATGGTTAGGTTCCAAGTCTTTTGCAGATGAGAAGTTTATTGGTTCTTGGGGAGCAAAGAAGATTGAAAACCAAAATAAAGAACTGAAAATTGAAACTATCAATCAAGGTTTAGAACCTTCAGTTTTTAAGGAACAGGTTGATTTTGAAGTTGTTGAAGGAGATACTCTGGGTTTTCTGAAATCAATTGATACAAAATATGAGAAAGATTTCAAATTACTTCAAATTAAGGAGAATGATGAAGGAGAGATAATTGTTTCAGAACTGCCTGTTGAACACAAACACTTTCAATCCGATGATGCTTTTGTCCTAGATGCTTTTAACATTCTTTATGTTTGGATAGGTAAAGATAGTCAAGTTAAAGAGAAATATGAAGCTGGTAGAATTACTAGACAGTTAGAAGTAGAGAGAAAAAGAGCTCCAATCATTTATGTGATTGAAGAAGAAAATGAACCAGATGGTTTTCGTGAGCTTATCTTTAAATTGGGATTAAGGGACGGAATTCTGGAATTAAGAAAGACAGTTAAAAAAGTAGAAGGATCTACATCCAAAAAATGGTGGCAGTTCTGGAAAAGGTGATTTAACCTCCCCTCTATGCCATTTGTTTCATAAAAATAAGAAATAAACAAATAAACTGCTAAAAAACTATAATTCTACTAGGATTCTATACTATTTCATGTTTTATTGGATATCTGAGCTATTTCAGCAAATTCTTTAGGCGGATAGGATAATTTATAAAGCCCCCTTCTAAATTCATATTGCAAGTTAAAAAGTAGTGAAATTAGATTGTTTTGTTTCGTTAAAGGAGTAAGAATTTTCTGAGAACTAGTTTTTAATTAAGATTGAACTTGAAAAAGTTCCAATTTGAGCAAAAATATGGAGGAATCCAACTTGAAAGGCGTAGTTAAGAGAATAATGTATGACCGAAATTATGGGTTCGTCAATGTCGAAGGAGATGAAAAAGAAGTCTTCTTCCATCGTTCTGGTGTTAAAGAAGACTTTAACGACCTGAAAGAAGGAGACGAAGTAGAATTCGATGTTGAAGAAACTGATAGAGGTTCTCAAGCAGCAAATTTGGTTAAAATATAATCAGATTTGAGGAAATTTAGAAGAGTTTCTTAGTAAAACTGAATCTTCTTACTGAAACAATTAATTTTGTTTCACAATTCCTTTTTCTAATTTTTTGTACAAGCTTTAGATGACAGAATATTGAATTACTAGCTATCCCTTTAGTATCAACCTTATGTAGAGATCTATTTCTTCACCATTTTTGGTCAAACTTGTAACAAATAGAGTTTCATGATTCCTAATATCCTGTTCTTTTAGCGTTAGATTGAGTTCAACTTCTTCTGGATCTTTCTTATCAATCAACCAGAAAGAAGGTTCAAATTCAGGATCATAGCTATAACCTTTATTCTTAATTATTGAAAGAAGCATATTGAAAGTTGTAGTTTCTGGAATTGCTATTTCCTCGATTATGGTCGCAGCTGAACCGCACAAAGCACACTTTTTGTTAGGTGGCTTCTCTATGTAAAAGAATTTACCAACCAAACCATTGTAAATAACATATTCTTTGTTTACTGTTCCAAGTTTGATTCCTTTGACATGATGGAGTATCTTAATAGCTTCCTGTGATTGTAAAGAAGCTATAACTGCATTCATTGTAATTATTGTTGGATCATGCTGATCAACCATCTTTACAGCTTCGTCAATTGAAAAAATACTTTTATCTGGAAAATGCTCTTTGACTAAATTGTTAGCATAATCTAGAACAACATTCATTTCTTCTATGACTGTAGTATCTGGAGTTCTGTTATGTTTTGATTCAAAAGATA
>JAGLXK010000018.1 GCA_023132955.1 Candidatus Heimdallarchaeota archaeon | reverse complement strand
GACTAGAAATTGGAAATTCTTATGGAGAAGCTACATATGACTACAATGGTTTATATAGCTCTGCATCGTATTATGCTCCAGGAGAGGTATGGCTCTATAGTTGGAATTATGACACCCCAGGGGGTCAACATACCACCTATCCACTAATAGATTATTATATGGTAATTGATATTGCTGAGGTTGAGTGGTACAGAACTACAGATTATATACCAAAAACAACTATTGATGTAGATCTCACATATTACTATTCAGGCATAGGGTAGTATACTACCCATCTTACATTTTTTTTAGATAGAAATGCATTTAAATAAACAAATCTTTGTATGGAGTGGATGCAGATTGTTAAATATAGGAGGTAAATCTATTAAATTTAGGTATATTATTGTACCTCTGATATTGTCTTCAATCTGCTTCATAACAATCTATTCAAATGATTTAACAATATATTATGGAAATTATGATGAAATAATTTCTGATTCTTTCACAGATTACATGGCTATAAAAGAAAATGTCTCTTATCTGTACACAGAAGACTATATAGACATTAACATTCAAGTACAACTTCAGCTTGACGAATATTCACATATAGGTTTTATGTCAAGTACAATTGAAATAAATCATACTGAAACTTTTCCAGTGACGGTTATTTGGGCACCTGAAGAATTTTACAATAATCAATGCAATTTGTCTATTGAAGAAAACGGATTTCTTATAGATAGTTCTTTAAGAGATAAAAATTTGAATATTTCACAGTTACTTCTTACATCCTTTCAGTTTGAGGGGAGTCTTAATGTAAATGGTACTCTATTATTTCAAGGCTTTGTTCCTCTAAGTAAAATAGCTCAAACTAAAATCTTAGAAGCTTTCTTTTACAAGTATATAGATGGAAATTGTATGTTTATTAACGATGAAACTTTTGATAATCTCTTTGGTGGATATTTCAGTCAAATTGAAACACAGGAAGCGTTTATATTTAAATTTAAAAGATCTCAAATATACAATCAGCCAATCGAAAATATTATTACTTATCTAGCTACTGAAGAGGAAAAAATTCATTATATATTTGAAGTAGATGCTGAAGACATTAACAATAACAGGATAATTATTCAATACTCATTAAAAGGTCAATTAGAGTTATTCAATAGCAATTTTCAAGAAGTTAAAGTATTTCAAAGGATATCTCTCTATTTGCTAATTTCAATCATTGTTATTCTTTCCTTAGTATTTACTTCCCAAGGTTATCTAAATTCTCAGAAAAACAAGATTGCTTTATTTAAAATGAGGGGGGGAAAGGATTATCAAATATCACTAACTTTTGTTTCAACAGAAATAAAAGCTATCGGAATAGTTTTTTTCTTGAGTTATATTTACTCGCTAATCTATCTTAGAATTACAGTGCCACTTTTTCTACGATTTGGTTTAAACTATGCTAAACTTGCAGGTACTGTGCTAGCATTTGTTGTTTTGAGTGGTTCATTTCAACTGTTTCTTCTTATACAAAAAACAAGAAGAACTATTAACGAAGCGAATATAGATTCTACACTTTTTCGAAAGCTTTACAACATAGCAAAGGAGATTTTTATCTTACTTATTCCTATTGCTTTTGCTACCTTATTCTTTATTAGCATATATCTTCTGCTTTTTGGTAATGAAAATGACATTAATTACTGGTTATTTGGCATATTTTGTGCTGTATTACTGATCTTCAGTTTATTATTAAACAAACACCGTATTTTAAAAATTGGAACATTAGTTAACTTGTTATTTGCAAAATTCTATTCAGTTTTTAAATATACTAAAAATCTTTCCAGAAAAGTTCTAATAAAAGAAAAGGGGATTGCTAAGCTCCTTGTGATTTATGTGATGGTAATATCGCTTTTTTTCTCTGTGCTTGATTCGTTTGCTGCTTTTAACATAAGAAATGAAGCTTATAATGAAATTGGTGATTTGACAATTGTCTATCCAATAACCAGTAGTAGTGATGTTTACAATAATTTGAGCACCTATGTTGATTCTTCGATAGATTTCTATCACACATATTTCAAAACAGAGTACATTAGTGAAACAAACACGCAAGGAATAATTTCACAGAAATTAGATGGTTTTATAATAAATCAGAGTAAAATCCAAAGCTTATTTGATTCTCAACAATATAAGGAAGAATATTCAGGAGAAAGGAATATTGAGAATATCGAACAAGAATTTGAAAACAAGTCAAACTCTGTAATTATTTCAAAGGGACTATCAGAACTAATAGACAAACGTATAGGAAATTATCTTTTTTATACTCATACCTCTACTGGTAGCTTAAGGTACACAAAAGAGATAATAGATGTTGTTGATATAATTCCAACTTTTTCCTGGCTAAGTTTTTATTATTATACAAATCCTAGCTCTTCTTCATCTCCTGAAAATCCAAATTACATATTGCTAAATAGCAACACCTCAGATGTATCGTCATATGAATTTGTTGAAACCTTATCAATTCTTTTCTTGAAAAACAATACTACTAAAGAACAGTTCACTTCCTTGATTAATTCATTGAATAGCGAATTTCATTATGATATTTCTGTGATTGATTTTGGTCACACTAAGTTTGTTACAGAATTCGTAGACGTATTTTTGAGACCTGAACAACTTATCACAATAATTGTAATTCTAAGTATCTTGCTAAGTTACTATATTTTTGAATATTGTAGACAGATTTTCAATGACCAACTTAATGGATTTAGTGTTTTCTTTGCCAGAGGAACATCAATTAAGCAAGGGATTTCTTTTGCTTTGGTTCCATTGCTTCTGTTTCTATATTTTCTCATGGTATTTGGGAATCTTTTTGGATGGATATTTACAGCTGTCCTTGCTAGCAATTTTCAACCTTATGACTATCTAAAAATAGGCGTGTCAGTTTTTCCTTATTCGCTATTAGTACTTTTTCTACAATTTATATATCTAACAATTATAACAAGTATCTCCGGATTCATTCATTTCAGAAAATTAAAAA
>JAGLXK010000179.1 GCA_023132955.1 Candidatus Heimdallarchaeota archaeon | reverse complement strand
AGGTTTTATGATGATGACTTCATGGCCTTAGATTTTAATAGAACTGATCTATCTATAGAGGAATTTGGTAAAATATTTGTTGAAAAAATAGAACATCCTAAACAAGCATTTTCTAATATGTTAGACACAAAAATAACAGAGAGCTCGATTAAATCAGAGAAGGAATTATTCATTCAAGTTAAAGAGAAAGGGTTGGAATATTTTCAGGAGATGGGTGGATAAAATGATAATAAAGAGTATTGAAGTTGATGGTTTTCGTGGTATAAAAGGACCATTAAAGCTTGATTTTCCTAATGGTATTATTGGTATTTTTGGAGAAAATGAAAGCGGTAAAACAACTTTGATGGATTCTATTTTTGTTGGTCTTTATGGGCTTCCTGTTGGAAAGGCAAAAAATGAAAAAGATAGTAAGCAATACCAGATCACTTGGGGATTCAAAAAAGCCAAAATAAAAATACATTTTACAGTAGGAAATGAGAACTATTTAATTGAAAGAGAAATGACTAAAACAAACCATAAATGCACATTGAAACTACTTGAAAAATCTGGAAAAGAAAATTCAATTTCTAGTAATATTACAGAGATCAGAAATCAAATAGTAGAATTAACTGGAATGGATAGAAGTTCATTTTCAAAGTTAGTCTACATACGTCAAAAGGATTTAGACAGTTTATCAGATTTGCAGAAAACCGATCGTGAGGGTATGCTGAATAAAGTTATGGGGATCGATATCTTTGATAAAATTGTAAGAAGAGTGAAAGGAGATAAAAAGGAAGTTAAAAATGATCTTCAATCAACTAATATTAAGTTTGAAATCCTTGAAGACTATAAAGCAGAAAAAAAAGAGAAAGATAGTGAGTTTAAAGTTACTGAACAAGAAGTTGGAAAGCTACAAAAAGAGTTGCAAAAATTAAATAAACAGTTAAAAGACTTAAAATCTAAGCAAAAGCAATTAAATTGGCTTAAGAAAGAGGGTGATACCAAGCAGAAAATTGTTAAATATAAGGATGTAATCGCGCAACTAGAAGAACGAATAAAAGACTTGGAAAACAACACTATAAGGAGAAATGAGATAAAAAAAGATCTGAAACCTCTTGATAAAATTGAAGAAGAATGTGAACATATACAAAATTTACAAAGTTATATAAAAGATAAAAATCTTGACAATAAAAATCTACAAAAACTGCAAAAAGAGATAAAAGGATTTCGTGATGAAAACACTAATTTTGAAGAATTTGTGAGTGAAAATAAGGAAACTTTTGATTCATTAATTGATGTGGAAGCTCAAATATCTATAAATAAACAAGAAATTGCGTTTCTGGAGAAGAAGAAATCAGAAATTGAACCACAGTATATGCAAAAAGAAGAAGAAGTTAATACAGCTCTAGAGGAGTTAGAAACACTTCTTGAGATTCAAAATAGAGACCAGTTGAAGCATAGATATGAGCATCTGAATGCGAAGGAACCAAGATTGAAGAAAAGAAGAACTATCACTGCTGTAATTGCTTTTACATTATTCATTAATATTGTTCTATCTATTTTCTTCTACATTTTCTTCAATATTCTTGTATGGATTATAACTGCTACACCAGTATTTGCAATTTCATTAGGTTTTTCAATTTTCTATGTGGTGAAATACTACAATCTTAGAAAACAAAAACGATATTATTCGATTTATGAAAAACTTGATTCAGAGAGGAAGGATTTAGAAAACCAGATTTCAGAACTAAGTTATAATATTGAAAAAGAAGAGAAAATTATTCTCGAAAA
>JAGLXK010000178.1 GCA_023132955.1 Candidatus Heimdallarchaeota archaeon | reverse complement strand
AAAATCGCTATCTGTGTTTGAATTCCACGAGAGATTGATTTGAGTAGTGCTTACAGCGTCACCATTCACTCCTAAAACCTTTGCAGGGGCAGTTATATCTGTTCCATTCAGTAGAGCATATATGTCAAGTAAGAAATCTACACAATGGTGATCTGATCCTGTATCCGCTGCTGCTGTATCCCCTTCTGTTGAGTTAACAAGATAATCTGAAAGATAATCATTTGCTATGATGAAATCGATTCTTGATTCATAAATAGGATTTTGATGACCATAGGTATATCCCGGGTTGGATGGATTTAATAATCTAAATATATCAGTAAAGATATGATTTTGAGATGAAAACTGCCCATATGTTGGATCTTCTGGTTTCAACATCATAGTTAATGGTCCATAACCAAGATCGCCTTCTGGAGCTAAAACTCCCGTGTCATCTGGGGAAAAAGAATTCAAATCACCCATATATAGTATTGGTACTTCTCCTAGATTATCCATATAGTTTATTATCCCTTCTTGCTCTAGCTCTCTTCTATATTCATTTTCTGCTCCACTCATCGCTTTTAAATGAGCACCAAGTAGATACATTTCTGTACCAGATATATTGACCTGCCAGTACATGAAATCGTGTGTCACATCATACAATGTGCCACTATCTAGTGGAACAACTGGGATTTGAACAGATTCTAATATTGGAAATCTACTCATAATTGCCTCTCCACCTGTGTTATATGAAATTCCTTGAGCTGTGTACCCAGTATATGGCCCCTCTCTTACAAAATATGCATTAAATTCAGCTATATATTGATCTAATAAAAGATTAGAATTGTCATCCCAATCTCCAGTTTCAACAAAGATAACGATATCAGGGTTCTCCTCTTTTACTACTTGTTTCCAATCAGGATTAGAACCGTATTCTATGTTATAGGTCATGATTTTGATTAAACCTGAATCTGAATCTGAAATTGTATCGTTATTTTCGACTGTGACCGTAATGTTATGTTCTCCAATATTATTTGCGGGGTCTTTACATCTTGCCAAAATCGTATGTGATCCGTTATTCACCATTCTAGAATCCCAATTGTATATGCTTTGTGTAGATTTTAGAGTTCCATCAATATAGATCTCATAAGCAGCTATTCCATTTTCATCGGTTCCATTAACAGTGATTTCAACAAACCCAGAAACTAGCGCACCATGAGCTGGAGATGTAATGTTCACTAATGGGTCTATTACATCGGTGAGTATGTCATCATAAATACCATCTCCTGGGTCACCTAATGAACCACTGTTTTCCCAATCCACAACAGTATCCGTGTCAGCAACATTAATTCTTCTGATAGTTGTACCATCACTTGAAGAAACAGACCATCCAGATACAGCATTTTCCCATGCAACAAAATCAACTTCAGAACTTAGATCATCATAGAGTGTGAGAAAATCCCCATCATTCTTCAAAGCAAAATTACCCCAAACCAAAGTCAAATCAGGATCATAACCATATAAAGCATTGAATGCAGCTGTGTTTTTAGCAACCACAAAATATCCTCTTGCAGGAATACTACCTGAAAGACTGAGAGTGGCATAATTATCATCAATTGTCCAATCGGTTAAGTCTACAGCTGAATCTGTTGGATTGAATAATTCAAACCATTCTTCAGTAGTATCTCCGCCGGGTGTTGGAGCATCATAGAGAACTTCAGTAATTAATATATTATCTCCTAAAGGAGAGGAAAATGTAGAAGAAGCAATTTGACTAAAGAATAATAATAGTAAAAGTAGTGACAGTTTTTTTAATTTAGGTGAACCCATAAATATGAAAGGATCTTTTTACAAATATATTTTGCGGTAAGTTTCTTTATTTAAATTCTTTCCAACTTAAAGATCACAGGTCTTTTTCCATCTGAACAACAGGGGGCAAGCTTAGTTCTTCCTCGTATTCTACCAAATGATGAAGCGGCAGGAGATTTACTTATGGAAAAAATCCTTGAAATTTTGAAACCTAAGAATGTTCAATTCATTCAAGCTAGAGCATCAACTATGCATACAAACAGCATTGAACTTGCTAGAAAGTGGGGTTTTAAGGAACACAAAGATTATCCTTTAGGGTATAAACTCTATTTCCATTATGTTTTGGAAAAAGGAAAAATCGAAGATAAAACTGTTGATGTAGAACGGTTTGATTCAGAACGAGACATAGATGATTGTGTAATAAGTGTTTCAAGTTTTTTCAAAAGATCTAAAGAAAAAGCTAGGGATGATATCTTAAGAATAGATAGCTCCGATGATTTAGTTAGTCATTTGGTAATTCGAAAAGATGGGAAGCTTGAGGGGTATTGTTATGCATTACCAAATTCTTTGAATAAAGATATTATTGCAACTTTTCATCTTGAAGCTTCAAATGAGGGATATCTACGACAGTTGCTTTTACAGGTGATTGAAGATTGTCTTGAAAAAGGTGGAAAATATTTCTTAGTTGATGTGATTGGTGATCTTCTGAAATTTAAGGATGTGTTCACAAATCTTGGTTTTGATAAAGTAGCAACGTGGGGAATATATGAAAAAGTTTTGAGTTAAGAGAAAAAAATGAAGCGTTTGTCTCAATCCTTATCTTCTTGATTTTTTTCGTATGAAGAACATTGCTAGAACTACTAATCCAACAAACCCAAATATCCATTGTTGACTTACTGCTAAGCTCTCATCGATTGTATCGATAGTAAATGTCGCATCACTAATCCGATAAAGTTTGTATTTTCCATTCACTTCTCTGTATTCCTCAGTTTTCCCTTCGAAGTTATAGAGTACTCCAAGACTATTATATTGAAATACAGTTTCATCAATGAACTTTCTGCCAGGAAAACCTTCAACCTCTATGAAAAAGGTATATTTGTAACTATAGGAATATCCTTCAAACTTCTTCCCTTTCAATCTGAACGTGCTTTTAGATTCTAGTTCAAAATCAGTAAACATATTATCATAAATAGTATAATTTGTTTCAAAACTGAAATTAGCTGATAAAACTGGTAGGAATAAACACCCTATATAATCCCACATACCTATTGACAATGGTAGATCTATTATATTAACTGGAATATCTACTTCAAATCCTAGAAACTGCATGTCTCTTGGATCTACAAATCCGAATTTTTGCTCGTTTTCCTTATACACATATGTTGCTTTGATACTATCTGTTTCATTATCATACTCAAGTACTTCTAGAAACTCATTATAACACTCTTCACTTTCACAATTAGCATAACCTAGAAATGTCAACCATTTTGTAGTCCTAAAGGTTATGTTGTTTTCATTACTTTCTACATCCCAAATCATTACTTCTTCTGTAGTTGTATTAAAATATTCAACTCCACCTGTACCTTCAACGTCATATCTAGTATGCTCAAAAACTCTAGAATATGAAAAAGAGTCTCTATTAATTCCCCAATAATTTTCTGCTTGTGATGTGCATGACACTGGGCAAAAAACTAGAAGGAGTAGTAAAGAAGCAAAAAGTAATTCATACTGTTTTTTCTTAACCCTCTGTGGCATGATTACCAAACAAATAATACTTAAACCATCTATTTATAAAAGCATTTTCTGTAATTGTGTAATTAGAAGAGTCTAAGCTGAACGAAGAAGAAATTAGTGAGCTTATATAGGAAAATAACGTTACTTGAATGATGGTAAGCGTTCCTCGAACAGAAGTGATGGAAGTGAAAAACAATCAACTGTTGAGTGTACTCTGCCATCGGACAAAAAATCTTTACAATCGAGCAAACTATCTTTACAAACAAGCCTTACAACAGGGGAAAACGTATTCTTATTATGATTTAGATAAGTTGTTGAAGATGGAAGAGTGTTACAAGCTTCTTCCCGCTCACACTGCTCAACACACTCTCAAACTCCTCATGAGGAATTGGAGAGCGTATTATCAAGCGAGGAAGGAGAGATCTATTCACCCTCAAAGGTTTTGTGGACCACCTCGTCCTCCTACATACAAACCACCTAAAGGGGAAACCATCGCTATCATTTCCAACCAACAAGCGAAGATCAGAGAGGGAGAAGTAGTTCTCCCCAAGAAGATAGGCTTTACGATCAAAACACGCCTACCTTCCTCCATTCAACTGCGAGAGGTACGAATCATCCCTCGAGGGGTAGGGTATACTGTAGAGATTGTTTACCACAAACGAATCCCTAAACGAGTGCACAAAGACAAGAGGAGGCAAGGTGCACTGGATCTAGGGTTGACCAACCTCGTGACCTTTGTGGACAACATCGGCTCTAGACCGATTGTGGTCAAGGACGAGGGGAAAGGAATCAAAAGTATCACCCAATATTATCTGAAAAAAGCAAGTAAAGTACAAGAACAGTATGCACAGCAGCAAAAAACAGCATTAAAACAACAGAACAGGTTAGTCTATGGACAAACTTTTTATCGCTTGAAAGAGCACTGGAGGAGGAAGGTGAAAGAGTATTTCCACCAGCTCAGCAGGTTTTTAGTTAATCTTTGGCAAGAGAGCGACTTACATACAGTATATGTGGGGTACAATCCTCTCTGGAAGCAACAAGTACGATTACGAAAGAAGACCACCCAATTATTTGTTATCGTCCCCTTCCAGCTGTTGATAAAGATGTTAACCTATAAAGCTATAGAGGTAGGAATAGAGTTAGTTTTAGTTGAAGAGTCTTACACCTCTAAATGCAGTTTCCTAGATAACGAGTTCCCAAAAAAGCGAAAGAATTATGCTGGTAGAAGAGTAACCAGAGGGATGTTTAAATCTAGTCACGGTATTCTTCTCAACGCTGATGTGAATGCAGCCTACAATATTTTACTCAAAAGCGATCCACAAGCACTCCCTCCGCGGAGTGTGGGTGGGGTAGGAGGGTATGTGATGTACCCCCTTAGAGTGAGTTATCAGACTATGACCTCTAGGAAAGCATTTGTTTAACTACAGCGTTACACAAAAGTATATCATACGTATCTAATTTTTTGATGCTTCAGTGAATTTAAATAGACAGTGCAAAATATAATCTACTGTTATGGTTGATAAGGAATTCTCTCAAAATATAGATATTAATAACGGTTCAAATGTTTGTGTATTTTTATTTCATGGACTCTCTGCAACTCCTTATGAATTGAAAACTTGGGCAGAAAAAATTTCTGAACTTAAAGTAGATGTCAAAGTCCCCTTGCTCCCTTATCATGGTGTTGATTCAGCTTTATTGTGTAGTGTAGACTCAGCTGATGATTTTTATGAGTGGGGAAGAAACTATATTGAAAAACTCAAAAGTAAATATCAAACAGTAATTGGTTTGGGTATCTCTTTGGGTGCTGGAACCATTTTCGATTTTTTAGTAAACAAAGGAGGAAATCTAGATGCTGCTATATTGCTTGGCACAGGGGGATTTGCGGCTAAAGAATTAGGTTTACTTACATGGTTAGTGCGAATCTTCAACCTAAAAACTATGAAAAATCCTTTTATCAACGAATTTGATGAACTTCTAGTACCTTTGGAGTATTATAATTGGAAGATGAAAAATTTCCCCAAAGTTCCAGTCAAAATGCTTATGAAAGCTCTCTATAAGCAAAAGAAGGAAGGATTATCACAAAAATTTGGGAGAATCCATTGTCCAATAATGTTAGTAAATGGTACTAGTGGATTACTAACTAATAGAAAATCAATTGCTCAATATTTCAAAGATATTCCATCAAAGAAGAAGTACGGGTTACTAGTGGAGGGTGCTACCCATGCTGTACACAAATCTAAATTCAATAAAGAAATTTTAGCGCATATAATTGAATTCATAACCGGTGTTCTGGAATCTCAAGAAATTCCCAAGAAGTA
>JAGLXK010000177.1 GCA_023132955.1 Candidatus Heimdallarchaeota archaeon | reverse complement strand
TGAAAAAGATTTTCGGTTGAGAGATGAAGACGAATTAAAACTTGGATTAGGAGAGACTATCGCTTTTTCAAATTATGTAATTCCAAATAATTTTGCTCTAGAATCTTTTAGAGAACAGTCATTAAGTCTTCTTGAAGAATTGAACAAAAGGGTGAAATAATGCAAATAAAATTAAGTTTGCGAGTACCTCTTTTTCCTACTGAAGATGAAAGCAAAGTTATGATGTGTATCGAGAATTTACTTGGTGTTCAACCTGAACTAAAGCGTATTGACAGCACAGAAATCACTTATTTTACTGCTGAAAACCTTCCAATTGATATTTTGAAAAGATTGTTCAATCACATAAGGCAAAATTTCATATTAGATTCTGTCAGGCAATGTATAATACGTGATTATTCCTCTAATTCTTTAGTTATCCCTCTACACAAACAAGCACTTTTTGCTAATAAAATTGCTTTTACTACTGAAGGCACATCTTCACCTTTAGGAGATGTTGAATTAATTATTCAACCTGATAATTTTGACAAATTCATGGAATGGTTTGTACCTAAAACAGAAGACGGAAAAGAATTGTCCCCTAGAAAATTTTCTGAAATCGCTAATCTTTAAGTTTTAATCTAATTCTTAATCCATCCTCTGCAAACTCACAGTTCGAGAATATTTTTCTAGAATCATTCAAAGATTCTTCCAAATTCTTGTGAAGTTCAGAGATATGTGTCATTATCAACCGTTTTGCTTTTGCTTTTTTTGCAACTTGAGCGGCGTCAATACAAGTAGAATGAAGGTATTTTCTCGCTCTTTCTTCTTCATAAGGGGGGTAGGTTGCATCATGAATCAAGAGATCAACATTTTTTGCAAATTCAATTACTTTCTCATCAAAAGGAGTATCGCCTGTAATGACAATTTTAAGGCTATTTTCCTCCACTTTGTCTAGAACATCGGAAGGAGAAATAATCTTTCCATCTATTTCTACAGAAATACCATTCTGAAGCTTTTTCCACATTTCTCCACGTGGAACATTCATCTCTGTTGCTTTTTCAACATTAAATTTGCTCCTTTTAGGCTTAGTAACTAACCTATAACCAAAACTAGTATCTGAATGAGTAATAGGAAATGAATCTAAAACAAAATCCTTATTCTCTAAAACATTTCCACCAGAAGTTTCTATTATTTTGACTTCATATTCTGGCTTAAATCTATAAGCTAAAAACAGAAGAGAAACAAAGGTTGATGTCGAAGCTGGCCCTATTATAGTGATTGGTGTTTTAATATTGCGAAAATTCCTTGTTATAAGTAATCCCATAAGTCCTAGTGTATGATCAGAATGGAGATGAGTAAGAATTATCGTTAATTTAGTGAACTTAATTTTTTGATCAATCATCTGGTATTGTGTTGCTTCCCCTAAGTCAAAGAGAAGAGTATGACTTCTGTATTTTACAACTATTGCACTCTGTTTTCTGGTTGATTGAGGAGGAGCCGAAGAGGTTCCTAGAAAAATTATGGACATCTCATTTGACATTCGATCACTTTAAGACAAGAACTCTTCTTGTTAACGATTTATGGATGAATGTATCTATTAGTGTTACTATCTGATAATCAGTTTTTTCTACAATTGTTTCAGGTTCGAGAGACGAAGGGGTACAATAGACAAGATGCCCGTTTTTCATCAAATACTCTTTTGACTCAATTAAAAAATCATATGTCAATTGTCCAACTTTTTCTCCGTGAGTAGATGATTGTAATGAATAAGGAGGATCAGTTGCAGCTGCATGAAAGAATTTTATGGGGATGTTTCGAGAATCTCCTTGAAGAAGTTCATAATTTGATTGTTTGAATTGTTTCATATTTCTAACTGATCCCTTGACTGCTTCAGAATCTAAATCTGTACCTATAGTATAAGCGCCCAAATAAGACGCTTCTAAAAGGAAACCTCCTCCTCCACAGAAAGGATCGAAAAAGATTTCACCTCTTCTTATTCTAGACAGATTAACCAGGGCTCTAGCATAATCAGTTCTCATTGCTCCTGGTCTGAAAAAATCTCTCTTGCCAGGCTCTCTAATAGAGTATTTTTTGCGATCAATTGACCATATTTCTAAACCTAAGAAGAATCGATTTTTTATTAGAATTGCTCGAAAAGTATAATCTGGGGACTTCAAATTAACCTCAAGTTTACTTTCTTCAAACTTCTTGTAGATATGATTTCCCAAATCTCTTTCTAAATCCATTGATTTAAGCTTAATTTCCTTTTTACCAATTCTAGTTACTCTTGAACAAAAAGTAGAATTAGTTTTTAATTCAGATATCTCATATGATTGTTGAAAGATTATTTTTTTATCATCAATCTCTCCAACATCTGTCAACTCAAGAAGTGAGTGAACAAAAGCACATCTACTTACTGCATAGATAGGATTATCATCTGTTTCAAAAATAACTGTTTGAGAGTTTACTTCCACTACCTTATACTCAACATTTTCTGCTTCTAATACTGCATATAGCTCTTCATACCCTAAAGGTTGAAAATGACCACAGATATGTGCAAGGTATTTTTTCATAGAAATTTTTCCCCAATAAAGTTACTAATCAGAGAACTAATATCAATTTGCTCTATATCTTCTCTTGGTACGGTGTTTGTTGATAGAATAGAATCGACACCAATATTATACATCTTCTTGAAAACCTCAGAATCAGAGAGACCATGAACAACTATGAACTTAAGACTAGAAGGTCTTTTATCAAGTAGAATCTTGCTTGCTTTGATAGCTGTACCCCCAGAAGTGATTACATCATCAAAAAGAATGATAGTTTTTGATTCGCAATCAAAATCTGCTTCCTTGAACCGTACTTCATGACTTTGGGGGTCTCTATATTTTTCCAATATGAAACTCGATAAAGAAAGTTCCTTGGATAATGTATTAATGTCCTCTTGACTACCTTTATCTGGTCCAACGATAATCCATTCTTCGTTAACTTTATCTTTTAAGAAATCAGAAATTGCTGGAAGAGCACTAAGATCATACTTCTCCAAAGTTTCTGTTGTATTATGAAATACTTCTCGATTATGAACGTTAATTGTAATAAGTGAATCTAGCCCTGCTTGCTGAAGTAAATCCATAATTATTGTATGGGATACAACCTCTCCATCTAATCTTCTTCTATCAGCTCTAGCATAACAGAGATATGGAACTACTGCAATTACTTTGTCAGCTCCTAGTTCTTTTAATGTGTTAGTTAAAAAAATTAGTTCAAGTAACCTTTTCTCTTGATTAGGGAAGGTTGTTTGAACAATAATTACATCTTCCTTCTCAAGATTTCCCTCAATCTTAAAATAGGTTTCACCATCTGCAAAGTATTTGTAAGATAAATTTAGCAGTTTCAAATCCAATTGTTCTGCTATTTTTTGAGCAAGTTGTTCTGAGTTGGGACCTGCAAGTATTTTCATATTACTCATGCAATTATAATCAGTTTGAAATTAAAGCCTTTTCATTTAAATTAAAGTTAGAATTTGTGCATAACTCACAGAATTTTTGACTTAAAACATATCTTTATTAACGTCAGTAAACCTTATCAATTGAAAATACGGTTATCTATATTTGTGATATTTATGGCGTCTGGAACTCAATCTAAAGCCAAGAAAAAGGCTAAGCCTAAAGCTAGAAAAGATGCACTATTGGACATTGAATTTAATGATACTAGTGAAATTTCCGTACCTCCTCGTTTAATTGATCAAGTAATTGGTCAAGAAAATGCAACTGAAATAGTTAAAAAAGCTGCTTTACAGAGAAGACATGTTCTTTTGATTGGGGAACCAGGTACAGGTAAGAGCATGCTTGGTCAAGCAATGGCTGAGCTTCTTCCTAGAGAGGAGCTTGTTGATGTTTTATGTATAGCCAATCCTAAATATCCAAATCAACCACGTGTTGCTACTCTTCCTGCAGGTCATGGTGCGAGAAAGGTTGAAATGGATGCAGAGCTTGCCAGAAAGAGTGGAAATAAACGATTCATTATTTCTATTGCAATCTTACTAGCAATAATTGGTTATGCTCTGATAGCTACTGCTGGTAATCCTGCTAGTCAACCCCAGACTCTTTTGATGGCTATGTTTGTAGGATTTTTTATTTTCTTTATGCTTAATCAATCCAGATCTAAAAGTGAAATGCTTGTACCAAAATTACTAGTAGATAATAGTAAGAAGGATACAGCGCCCTTTAATGATGCTACAGGATCACATGCAGGAGCACTCCTTGGCGATGTTAGACATGATCCTTTCCAATCTGGAGGATTAGGAACTCCACCTCACGAGCGTGTCGAAAGTGGTTTAATTCACAAATCTCACCTTGGTGTTCTCTACAGTGATGAGATAGGGACTCTTGAGATGAGAACTCAACAAAAACTACTTACAGCCATGCAAGAAGGTAAATTGCAAATCACTGGTCAATCAGAACTAAGTAGTGGTGCAATGGTTAGAAGCGAACCTGTTCCGTGTAATTTTGTTTTAATTGCTGCGGGTAATATCGAAACTACTCGTAACATGCATCCTGCGTTGAGATCAAGGATTCAAGGATCTGGCTATGAGGTTTATATGACTGATACTATGAAAGATACTCCCGAAAACAGAAGAAAGCTAGCTCGTTTTTGTGCGCAAGAGATTGTAAAAGATCGAAGAATTCCTCACTTCAAACATGAAGCAGTCGAAGAAATAATCTATGAAGCTCAACGAAGAGCTGACAAGAAAGACCATCTTACTTTACGATTACGAGAATTAGGGGGGTTAATTAGAGCTGCAGGAGACCTAGCCAAAGAAAATGGAGAGAATTTAGTATCAGCTGATACACTTAGAAATGCCAAGATTATTGCGAGAACTTTGGAAAATCAAATGAGTGATTCTTATGCTGATTCAAGAAAACTCTACAAAATCTTTGAAACTGATGATGCCATAATTGGAAGAGTAAATGGTCTTGCTGTTATCAATCAAAGATCAGGTATTGTAATGCCTATAGA
>JAGLXK010000176.1 GCA_023132955.1 Candidatus Heimdallarchaeota archaeon | reverse complement strand
TATTTTGTAATGATGAGTTGGAAAGTAATAAAAAATATGGGGCTTTTCATATTGAGAGTTTGAAAAAAATTAGTGAGGCAATTAAAGTTTGCTTGAGGGAGAACAAACTAAAAGGATGAAGGTGTTAGAAAATGGCTAAAACTAAAGGCACTTTAGAATGGGCTGGAAAGAATGTTAATTTCTCTAAAGGCTGTTCAAATTGTTGTACTTATTGCTATGCTAGAGCTAATGGTAATCGTTTTGGTTGGAAGCTCTGGGATGATTGGTGTAACATGGAAAACAAAGAATGGATGGCTACAAAGAAGTTCAAAAAATATGATGGTTGGATAATGTCTCCTAGCTCTCATGATATTACTCCTGATAATCTTTCTTTAGCTAAAAAGGTTTTCAAAAATATTCTTAAAGCTGGAAATAAGCTCTTAATTGTAACTAAACCTAATCCAGTTGTTATTCCAGCTCTCTGTGATGAGTTTTTAGAATATAAAGAATCTATCCTTTTCCGTTTTACTATAGGTACTCTTCATGATTATATTCGTGAGAAATTTGAACCTGGTGCACCACACATAGGTGAAAGAATCTGGTGTATAGAATATACTCATAACAGAAGCTTTCAAAACAGTGCATCTCTTGAACCTTTCTTAGATCCTTTTCCAGATAAATTAATTGAAAGAATTCATCCTTATATTTCTGACACCATCTGGGTAGGACCATTAAATTTTACTCATATTAGGAAAGGAGATCTACCTGAACATACTGAACAGCTCTACACAACTAAAAGTCTTAGAAGAATTAAGAATAGAATAGATTCTCTAGGTTTTGACAATATTCGCTACAAAGACCATTTTCTGAACAAAATAAAAGTGGAGGTTAAATCTTAGATGGTTAAAATTAAAGCTTGTTGTAGATGTAATGATTGTCATAAAAATATGATAGAAGTACATAGAGAAAATGGCTGTGATTTTACTGATATAACATATAAATGCGAAACATGTAAAGTAGAAACCGTTCTGAGACTATCGTTTGATTCGGGAATAGACCAATATGAGCAGGAGGAATCTAATTGAGTGTTGAAGATATTGCTTTTGATAGAGTAAATGTAAAACTCCTTCCTTATATTGAGGATCTTAACAAAGCCTGGAATGATATTCAACTTCTTATGAAACATTTCAAGCTTTCAGCTTTAAACAAGCAAAACAATTCAGTATTATTTGAGAATGATCTGAAATTGAAACTAATTTATTATTTTGGCAAAATCAATCCTGACGACATTCAAAAATTACTCGATAAGGCTACTGAAGAAACAGCTTTTAAGAAGGAGGTATCTCAATGCTAGAGACTCTCTACCCCTACAGATTATTAGATTATCGAACTTCTAATAAGAGTACCCCATTTTCATTGTTTTGCAAGGCTACTCACAGAGTATCTTTAGGGCTTCAAACTAACGTATTTAATTTCCTTAAATCTTATCATTTTTCAAAAAGTTCCTTCCCCCTTCTGACAACAAAACCCCTATCTATCTTATCAGAAGCTACCAACGAGGTAACTTATAAGAAGGAAGATATTCACGCTGTTTTTTATTTCACCTTGTTGACCTCTAGGAGAGAGAAACTACATACGTGCATACCTCTTTTTCCTCTCTCTCCTTTTAAGCT
>JAGLXK010000175.1 GCA_023132955.1 Candidatus Heimdallarchaeota archaeon | reverse complement strand
ACCACCAACTTGAAATGATGAACAGGTTGTTGGGGATAAATATAGAAATTATCTCCATTTTGATAATTAGTAACAATCCAATACTCAAGAACATTGCCACCCTCAAGTAACATTCCAGGCAAGGGTTCTGATGACCATTTGATATCCTCAGTTTGTACAAGAGTTAGAGTGCTTATATTTCCTGAATTAATACGATAATGAACTTCAGAAGAAACTATTTCACATCTATAGAAAAGATTACAGAAAAAGGTTAAATCAACATTTTCAGTAACATTGTAGGGTTCAGTCCATAATTCATGAAGATAAGGAATATCTCCTACAGTCACATAAATTTCCTTTCTAGAAGTCCCTACATTGTTATCAGAGTTAGTTGCTTCGATCCAATATTCTACTTTTGTGTCATAACTATTAGTTCTGGGAATAAAACCTGAATAAAGATTAGTTGTTTCATTATAATCCATTGGAATAAATGTTGGTAAACTATCATTGAATTGATAAAAGAGATAAGTATGAATTATGTCCAATCTGTCAAGAACTTTAACCTTAATTTCAACATCATCATCATATTTAGGTAAGAGAGGATTTCTTTCAATATTACCAAATGCTGGTACAAGATATTCCTTAACCATATAAGTGAAATTAGAGGAAGTTTGAGTATAACCATTAAGAGAAGTAGCTTTAATGAAAAAGGTAATTGTTTCACCAAGAGAATACGGTTCTATCTGTTCATAGAAGGTGAAATCGAAGTAGTTCTTCATATTCTTTGAATGCCACTCATTTTCTGAAAAAGCCTTATAATTCAATTTTGCTTCCTTCAATCCCTCGCTGTAGGTTATATTCGCGCATACTGTAACAACATCATTTGGTGTAGGATTAGTAGGAGTAAAAATAATGTTTGAAATCACTGGATGAGTTGTTTCAGCATGAATTCTAAATGCAATACTAACTTGTGATAGAACAAGTAAGATAACAATAATTGATATAGTTTCTTTATTTTTCAAGTAATCACCTAGATTCTATTTTTTTAATATGTGAATTGAGAATGATTGAATTTCCATAGAGATTCATTTTTGTAGAGATTGGCCGAAGAGGATGTTTTAACCACACATTTTTGTCTAATCTGTTTGGACATCCCCTTGGCAATCTATTATCCAGAGGTAAGTCGAGATGTAGAAGTTTGATATAGAATTCTTGATCTACTTTACATGATGACTTATTCTCAGGAAGCGTAAAGTAACCCCGAGTCTTGAAAGAAAAACAATTCATTTGTTCAATTTTTCTTTTATAGTCTCTCTCCTTTAGATATTGAAAAGAATTCAACAAATTGAGAGGAAAATCAATCTCAATGAAGTCGAATTGTCTTATTTTTTTATTTTTCATTTTTCCCATTCCCTTTTTATTTCTAATGTAATTTGTAAACACATGTCTTGCAGAGCGGAATTTTTTAATCAAAGTTTCTTGCTTTATGCTTTTTAAATAAATACCGTAAAATGTTGCAGCTAGATTGCATCTTCTCTCTTAGTTTAGCATAAAATTTACTTTCATTTGTCATTTACTTCAGTTCTATGATTTTCTTTAACCAAGAATAGACAAACAGATTCTTGCAACAACTACTGAACTTCGTACACAATATCCAGAGGAAGAAAAAACAATAAGTTTCATTAATAAAATACCAGAACAAATCATTCTTCCAGAGGAAACAAGGAAAGAATTCTTAGGAGAAAGTGAAGAACAATATATGCCACTAGAAAAAAGAGATAAAGAAGAAGAGATAGATTATGAGCTAGAAGAAATGGATTATTTGAAACAGCAAGTAGAATACATAGGAGAAGAAATAGAAAAAAGATTTAGGAAAATACTATCAGAATTCTTTGAAAAGAGAAGTTAAATCCTGCAGTTTGTATAATGGACAAAAAGAGCTATCTAATCCATATAACTGGTAATTTTTCGGTCTCTGGTTATTGTTTTTCCTTTAATTTCAAAAATCCTTTTCTTATTTCTTCTACTATTGGTGCTTCTGGTAAAACCAGATTGTAAAAGATGTCCAACCATTCATAAAATTTATTTAGTAGCTCATGTTCTTGCAGAATTAAGTCATCTCTAATCTCTTTATTATGTTTTTTTCTTTGATATCTGTGAACAAGAAAATAAGCTCCAATTGAACTAACTAATATTAATATTAATCCCGGAGAAATATTATTCCAAAAAATACTCCAATCAACCATATTTTCGTACAAAACACTTCATTTGTTTAAATCCTTTATATGTTTGTGCTATCATGTTAGTTGTTTACTTCTTGAAAGAACCTTGTTATTAGAAGTTTTCTTATCAGAAAGGATTTCAAAAGATTTAAGATAAATAAGAGGTTTGAGTTGTTAGAACATGAAATCTCTTGATCAACATTTCTCTTCTGAAAACGAAATACTAGAAAATGATGTTTCAAGTTGGAAATTTCACAGATTAGATGATTTTCTTGATATTCCTCCAAGAAATGGTATCTATAAGTCAACAGATTTCTATGGTAGAGGAACAAAAATTATTAAGTTAGGTACAGTTTTTGAGCATTCACGAATTAGTAATCAAGAAATGGAAAGATTGGAATTAACTGAAAGGGAAAAAGAAAGTTACTTATTAAAAACTGGAGATTTAGTTTTCTGTAGAACATCAATAAAACTAGAGGGAGTAGGAAAGTGTATTATTGTTGAAACTACAGATGAAGAAATAGTTTTTGAATCAAATACATTCCGAATTCGGTTAGATAAAACAAGAATTAATCCAGAATACATTTATTACTACTTTCAATCAAGTTATGGAAAAGCAGCAATAAAAGAGATTGCAATGAGAACTGCTGCCACTAGCATCAGAGCAAGAGATCTTACAAATTTAGAAATAAAATTACCGACTCATAAATACCAAATTACTATTTCAACAATACTCAATGAGATCGATTCAAAAATAAAATTGAATCAAAAAATAAACCTAACTCTTGAGTCTCTTGCTCACTCTCTTTTCCACTCTTGGTTCGTTCATTTTGATCCTTTCCAAGAAGGTGAGTTTGTCGACTCAGAATTAGGATCAATTCCTAAAGGATGGAATATTGCACAGATAAAAGACATTTGTCTTGATATTTTCAATGGAGGAACACCTTATAGAAAAGAACCTAAATATTGGATTGATGGAGATATAAAGTGGATTAAAAGTCAAGAACTTCTTGATACAATAATAATTGATTCTGAAGAAAGAATAAATGAAATTGGTTTAAAAAATTCTGCTGCTAAACTGTTTGGAAAAAATACAATTCTTATTGCTCTTTATGGTGCAACTGTTGGTCAACTTGGAATTGTTCGGACAGAAGCTACAGCTAATCAAGCATGTACAGCAATAATAACTGACAACAATAAATCAAAACCTTTTATGGTTTTTTACAGTTTATTAAATAAAAGAGGGTTCCTAAAATCAATTTCAAGTGGAGCTGCACAACAAAACATAAGCAAAAAAATCATTGAAGATTTTAAATTACTATCACCTCCAATAGAGATACTGGATTCAATTTCAACATATTTTAATTTCATCTGGAATAAAATAGAAAACAATATTAGAGAGAATTTTCTTCTTTCTTCTCTTCGCGATCTTCTTCTCCCCCAGCTCCTTTCAGGTAAGCTAAAAATTAATAATCCACAACAATTTCTAGAGAAAATAGGGAAGTTTAACTAGTTGCCCATTCTTC
>JAGLXK010000174.1 GCA_023132955.1 Candidatus Heimdallarchaeota archaeon | reverse complement strand
ATAATATTATAGAGAGTATAATCCTAAACAATCCAGAAAGTTTCTCAACTGAATTTGCAAGTATCTTCGTAGAATGTCTAAAATTACACAAAGATATAGGAGTTACAGAACAAGTACTATTGACATTTTCCGATCTGATAGTTTCGAGAAAATTGATTCCAAGTGATGTAAAGCAATTTATCAAAACATTACTCTACTTATCAGCTGATCCTGAAGTTCTAGAAGGAGTAATAAGTATATTTAAGGAATTGATGATAGCAGATGAGCATGTTTTACCAGAAAAAGTCATCAATAGGCTTATGGAAATAGTCAGTAAAACACTCGTTAAAGATGACATTTTCTTGCTTTTAACAGAATTAGATGTTCAAGACTTTATCTAGTTTTTAAGCATAAAAGAGGAATTGTGAAAATATCAGCAATCCAATTATTATAGACATTTCCCAAACATTGAATTTGAACTCTCTAATGACATTTCTAAAAAGTATAGGCGCAATCACCGAAGCGAATAGAAAGAAAGTACCGAGGAAATAGAGGTAAACTACATGGTCTACATACGAAATATTCGTGTTAAAGGCTAAACCAACAAAAACAGTAGTTACAATGAAGTCTATAATTACAAAGACAAGGACTGGTAATCTGATTTTCTTATGTACATCCATTTTGTAAGCCAATATAAGGACTGGAATGAAGAAAAAGAAAATATCAGTGTAGAAATCAGTAGTTTGAAGCAATTTTAGTTTTAGAACATTACTAGCTATTCCTTGATCAAAATTGGCAAAGGCTACAAATGGAAAACCGATTTCTTGTGATGAGAATGGCCAGAGGAAAATTACTCCATACAAATACATCATGTCAATTAAAATATGAGTAGCTAAACCAAAGAACAAACCTATACCTAAACCAAGAAAATCATAATTTTTCTTATTCTTAATCTTCGGAATAAAATTCAAACTGATAATAATTACTGGAACTAAAATTAGAAACAAAAGACTGTGAGTAAGAGTTCGATGAATTACAGAAGCTTTTTCACCAATAGCTAAATATGCAACAGCTGCAATGACTAAGTCAATATCTGGAAGAATAGCTCCAAAGACTGCACCTAGTTTGTACTCTTTTCTTTTGCTTAAACTAGCTAATAGTAAGCCTGTAAGAAGATGTACTCCGCCTTGCACAACACTATGAAAGAAGAAGAGACTATATAATTGTTATGAAAAAACAATATGAATTAAGAAGCAATTATTTTTTCGATTGATTTACTCACTTGTTCAAAAATCACTATCGCTTCATCTTCCTTTAAATCTCCATGAACAAAAACTCGGCAAGAAGGGAAAATAGATAGTTTATTGCCTTTTTTTTCATCTTGAAAAATTAATATTACCTTTGTTTCTCTAAGTAACTTGTAGGATTCTAGATTGTTGAGTAATTCGTCTTTAAGTTTCAATAAAGAGATGTTGTGAAATTCCTCTGGTATCCCCTCAAATCCTTTCTTCTTCTTACAAGGAGAAACTGTGTGATAAATCATCTAAGTTAAGAAAAATTAAGATTTTTTTAACTTTCGTATTAATGATTTAATTAAATAAAGCAAAAAAAGAGGTTAGGAAGAGAATTGCTGCTTTCTTCGTTTAAAGCGTGGAATAACTGATAAGCTAATTAATCCTAGAATTAGTATTATATTAATTCCATTGAAAGATGCTCTCTTCACTTTATATCCTGCTAGTTTAAGGTAGTCTTGAGCTAATTCAAAGTCGTAAGCATAGGGAGTTAAACTAGAATCACCTCGTTGGAATAGTTCTGGAACAATTGTAGTTGCTGGGGTTCCTAACCCTCCAAACAGTTCATCTATAATTTGTTGTCTTGGAATAGCATGACTTATTGCCTTTCTTAAATATAGTCCTGCTTCAGGAGTTCCCTCAGGAGTTAATTCACCTGTTCCAAATATAGGATGTAGCAAATTCATGTCCATTGTATGGTGAACTCTCTGATCAACTTTAACTCCACTAATTCCATCTAAACTGTTCAAATAAGAGATATTTAAGAATGATTCGTAACGAGTCCATGTTAAGTCTCGATGAGGTTCAATTAGATCAACTCCATCTGCAATTAGCTCTGTTAATGCATCATTAATATCCGGAATACACTGTAAATACAACTCATTTAATTTTGCATCATATCCTCCAGAAACAGTCAAATTCCTC
>JAGLXK010000173.1 GCA_023132955.1 Candidatus Heimdallarchaeota archaeon | reverse complement strand
CTCCGTTTAAATTCCAAATTACTTCTTTAAATCTTAATTTTGTTATTCCTTTATTGCTAAATACATCTGGATTATTCATTGTATCGAAATTACTCGAAGAACTATTTCGAAACCATTGTCTTGTTGCATCACCTGTCATTATAAACAATTTTGGTTTGTGGATTTCTAATTGCTTAAAGAAATGAATCTCTGGACATTTACTGATTTTTGGGTTTCTTTTAATTAGTTCATTTAATCTATTTATATTACTAGTAGCAATCTTGAAGAAATCTAAATGTGCACAGTTTTTTCCAAACTCTAGTACTGTTTCTTTATTGATATAATAGAAATAATCATAAGGTTCCATTCGATAATTATAATAATTTCCACATAAATCAACTGTAAAGTTATTTTGTTTATCAGTAATATGCTGATCAAAATAATGAATAGCTCTTTCTTTCCAAAACTTCAATGTCAATTCTTTACTTCCTAGTTTTTTACAATGCAATCTTTTTCTCAGAAAACATTCTAAATCATTTAGACTATAATGGGGATTTATACCTATGAACCAGATATCTACTTCATATTTTCCTAGTAAATCCTCATTTCTAACAATACAATCAAATTCATGATTAGGACTATAATTACATTTGTTACACACAAACAGCTCTTTCTGAATTTCATCTCTTGTAGTCATAAAAAATCCCTGATTTTGTTTTTTCTAATTATTGGTTAAATTTCATATTATTTATGAGTTTACATAACTAAATACAGTTATTTTGTTTTCTTCTAAAGAATTCCATTTCTCATTTCTGGTTAAAGGAACAGTTGCAATAACTATAGCTTTTTCTTCTACTGGTTTCATTAATAACTCTACTTCTTTGCTTTCTGATTTTATTGCTTCTTGATAAGGTGGATACCTTTCCACATAATAGAGTGTATTCCCTTTTCTATAAACATACATTTTTTCTCCATCTGATAACAGGAAATTAAATGAACCATATTCAGTTATTCTTCCCGCTATTTCATTTAATTTACTTATTATTTCTCTATCTGTTGCTTCTTTTCCTATTTTTCTCATTTCTTCCATTATTACACAGAAAGCTAGTTCTGAATCACTCTCTCCCTCAGATTGATAGTTTTCTAAAGAAGTTCTTAAGATCCCTTTTTGCATATCTTCCAACATTT
>JAGLXK010000172.1 GCA_023132955.1 Candidatus Heimdallarchaeota archaeon | reverse complement strand
AAGATCTTCATCCAGTGAAATTGATAGTTCAGCTTGTGGTGATAGAGACAGATAGGTCCATTTTCCAAGAATTTCTACTATTATGTAATGGCGTGGGTTATCTAGCATTACCTTTCCAACATTAACTTCGGAAGCTACAGCTGTTATTATTTCATTACGAGAAAGCTGTGAATGTCTTCTACGAAGAGTGACTCTCCAAGAGTCATCATCCTTAATCTTAGCGATGATTTTTTTTGTTATTTCCCTCATGTTCTCCAAAGTTGTGGCAACTCGATATTGAGTAGGAACAAGTTTGAGTGTATATTGTAAAACAGTTCTATCCTTTTCAAGCTCTTCTTCAATTCTTTGAAGAGTCTTGATAGGATCCTCTTCAAATTTTGCTATAAACAAACCAGAAATAGCAGAATCAGGTGAAATATCTACATTCTGATAACCTAATAATTCTGTAAGCAGATAATAGAGTTCGCTAGAGGCATTTCTCTCTTGAGTTCTTGCACAAGATCCAATTAATCCGAGAAATTCAGTCATAGAGTGAAATAAATCTGAAATAAATTAAACTTACTCATTAGTGGGTAGATCTGGATTTTCAGCTGATTGAGAGGATGAACTACTTTTTATGATTCGTTTAGCTAGTAAAACCAATACTGACATTCCGAAGAGTAAATACAGCCCACCATCAAAAAGCAAGAATGCAGTAAAGCCGTAAACAAAAGTTACAATCCCTTTAGTTGCAGTAAGACCTGTTAATAAATAAGGAATGCGGACTATTAATGTAGCCCCTAAAATGTAAAGAAATGGAGCCATGGTAATTGAAATCAGTTTAGTTTTCAAGGAGACATTACGACTCCAATCAGGAATTTCTGGATTGAATCCTTTTGGTTTTTTCTTCTCAAATTTAGAGAGCAGAAGGGGAAAAGTATTAGAAATTCGCTTGCCTTGATCTTGTCTAATAGTTGTAAGATGGATTCCAGCCTCTTCGAATTTATCAATAAGCTCATAGGCTTCATCAAAATTTAATCGAATATCCAACAATCTCAATCTATGTGTTCTGATTCTAACAAGGTAATCTCCGTAATACGCGAGGAAATAAACGCCTCTTAATTCATCAAAATTCCAAGACATACTTTTAGTGAATTCATGGAAGATCACTTTTTTTGAAGAAAAGTCTATAGACACTTGACCTTTGACAAAAATATAAACTAAAACAATCAAAATGGCGTTAAGTAGTCCAAAATAAAACCAGAGTGACAAACCAAACAAATCTCCAATGAGTACATCATTTCTGTAAGGGACATAGTAAGCAAGAGCATCTATTATCAGCAATAAGAAGATAGTAGAAATTCTTGGTCGAACCTTATGTACATAGCTAGATTCATCTGACTCAGTAAGCATGCACTTAGAAGCGCTCATGGAAAGTTATGAACTTTTCTGTAAAACAAATGATTAAAATCGATGTTTAATAGTGTTTAAGATGTTCAACTCTAGAAAATACCTTCAAAAAACGTCTAAATCCTTCTCTTTTTTAATCGTTGCGAGAAAACATTCTTTAGCAAGTGATAAAAAACATAAATAACCTAGCGAATCAAGATTGGTGTCATAATTGTCTTACTGTAATCAGTGTCGTGTAAAAGTTGATAGCCACATCAAAACATGTCCTCTGTGTTCATCGGCGATTCAATCGGAATTAGATGTAGCTGATGATGAAAACGAGAACATCTATCCAAACATAGAAGAAGAAAAGACAAAGAAACTTAAAATAAATAGTAAGCAAAAGAGGTTATTAGTTTGGGAAATCACAAGCGTTTCTTTAGTAGTTCCCTTTCTAATTGTAATGTTTACAAATGTAATTATTGATAAGAATTTTTTACTTTCTTGGGCAAAATTTCCTATGGTTTCACTACTTTTAGCTTGGGCTTTAGTAACTTTTCCATTGTTATTAGCAAAGAAACCGATTTTTATTATTGTAGGAGAAGTCTTTTCTCTAATGGTATTTCTTTCACTAATTGATCTTTTTGACAATTGGGCTTATAGCTGGTTATATCGATTAGCTTTACCAATCATTGGAATTATCACAGTTATAATAAGCCCTGTTGTTGTCTTTTCAGTAAAAGTGAAGAATAAAGGATGGAATATTGCTGCTATCGTTTTGTTTGGTATTGCTTTAATTAACATAGGACTAGATTTAACGATAATGAGTTACATAGAAGGGAAACTCACACTCAGATGGGCTCAATATGTGGCTGTACCAGCAACAATTCTAGCGGGTTTTATGTTATATCTCCATTACAGAATAGCAAGAAAGATGAATCTAAAAGGAGTAACAAATATAACTAAAAGACTTAAGATTTAATAGACGAGGTAATTATTTGACAAGCGATGACATTTCCTATTCTAATTCTCTAATAGTAAATGAAAGAATATTAGCTGGAGTAAGTAAATTTGATACACAATGGCACAGATTAGAGAATGCAGCAACAGGTTTTAGTTTAATTACATCTCCTAGAATACCTCAAGTTTTTCGTTTATCTGTTACTTTGAAAGAAACGATTAATGTAACACAACTACAGAAAGCTTTGGATCGTATTATAATTCGTTTTCCCTTTTTCAGAGTGAATTTGAAAACAGGTCTGTTTTGGCATTTCTGGGAAACAAATATGTCATACCCAAAAGTAATAGCTGATACAAAATTTCCAAATCAGTTCATACCAATTACAAAAAAAGGTGCTTTTCCATTTCAAGTTAAAGCTTTCAAAAAAAGAATCGCAGTAGAGTTTAATCACTGTATAACAGACGGTTCTGGTGGATTAATTTTTCTAAAAGCTCTGGTGGGAGAATATCTCAGCTTAAGAGGAGTGGAAGTAAGTGATTGGGGAGATATAAGAAGACCAGATCAAACACCAGAGGTAGATGAGTATGAAGATTCATATAGGAGATACGCAAAGAAAGTGAAACTTGGACGAATTCTACAGTCAAGAGCTTTTATTTTACCGTTTAAAAGAATCAGAAAGGGCAGATATTACATCACAAAGGGAACCATTTCTACTCAACAAATAATAGAAAAAGCTAAGGAACTGAAAATATCAATTACGGAGTTTATTGTTTCAGCATTAATAGAATCTTTGCAAGAATTAGTTTTCAGTTTTCCAGAAAAAATGAGAAAGAGAGTCATAAAACCAATACGCATTATGGTACCAGTGAATATGAGAAATATCTTTCCTTCAAAAACTATGAGGAATTTCGCCTTGTATGTGACACCAGGAATAGATCCAAGACTGGGAAAACATGAATTCGAAGAAATAGTTAAACAAATTCATCATTATATGAAAAAAGAAGTAAACGCAAAATACTTTGTTAGACTTTTAGATAATAACGTTTCAAGCGAAAATATGATATTCTTAAGATTGACACCTTTAGTAGTGAAAAAGTTCTTTGGACAAAGAGGATATTTCTTCTTTGGAACAACACTCTACTCAAGTGTACTAACAAATTTAGGTAGAGTAACAATACCTAAAGAACTTGAGGAATACATAACGGAATTTGAATTTGTACCAGGTCAATCTCCCGTAAACAAAGTAGGCGCAGCTATGATTAGCTACAAAGATAAACTAATAATCAATTTTGGTAGATTAATAGAAGACCCAATTGTGGAACGATTATTCTTCAGAAATCTTACTAAGAGGGGGATTCAAGTTAAGATACAAACCAACTAAATTATCTGACTTGACTGAAATTTAGTAGTAAAAACAAAGACTTAAAAGAAGAGTTTGAAAAGAAAAGGCATAAGAAAAGCGCCGTGGGGTAAATCAAGCGGATGATTTCCTCTTGGTCCTTAAGCGTGGAAAACCCGTCGGGCTCATAAGTTCAGAATTTGTGAATTCTAAGCTGAAAAACCCGAAGATCAATGGTTCAAGTCCATTCGGCGCTACCATCCTTATTTTTACTGAAACACTATTTTTCTAAGCTAGTTTATTTATCTAATTCTTCTAGGATTTTTATCGTAAGTTCAAATGCTTGCTGCAACAGCTGTTCATCCAGATTCTCTACTACATCTTCTGTTGAATGCCAGAGATCAAAGACATCATTATTACCAAATGCGAATATTGTTGTTGCTGAAATGTTCTTTTTAGAGAAACTACCTGCATCTGTATTGCCAAAATGGATTTGTTTCGCGGGTAAATCAAAACCATGCTTTTCCGCTAAATCATGAAGATATATAACCAATTCTTTGTCATGAACAACATTATTATCTTTCTCTTTAACTATTAAACCTAGTTTTCCACTTCCTAATGTTTCATAATTTATGTTTATAGCGCCTTTTAACTCATCAATTCGTTTATCTACATAATATTTGCTTCCCACCAGACCAGGTTCTTCTGCTCCAAACGAAATTAATCTTATTTCTATTTTTCTTGGAGGATTCTCTTTCAGATGTTCTCCTAAAGCAAACAACATAACTACTGAGGTGAGATTATCATTTGCTCCCATAACTGGAGTATTAGTTACCATATTAGCCAAGAAGTAAAAACCAAATCCTAAACCAACTATTGCTAATGCAAAGATTAAATCAGGTAAGAGCAACCAATCTACTACTAATGAACCAATTGAATAAGAGAATACTTTGAATATCCCAACTACAGGTGCAAGAAAGAATATTGATTTCCAAATGGCAGCAATAACCAACAAAGCTATTCCAGCTATTGCACTATTTTGAATGAATGTTATTTGAGAAATCTTCTTCTCAAATAAAGGCATGTGAAAAGCTGAATCATGATGTCCTGAGAAAATAACAATCTTCCGTTTCTCGTTTACAGGTTCAAACTTAGCAATAATATTGCTAGAACTGGATTTCTTAGTTAAAAGATTTACAAGATTTTTATCCTTGAACCTTGCTAAATAATAGATAAGTAACATCACTACTGCTAGAACTAGAGCTAGAAATGGAATGAAGAAATATGCTACCACAGAAATAAAATATCCCCATACAAGGAAGAGAATAAGATTCTGTAAAGCTCTTCCAACTACGGGAAAGGTCTCAACTTCAACATTAGAAGAAAGAGAACGGAATTTTTCTTCTATATACTTGCATGTCTTCTGATCTGCTTCTGTCCCTGTAATTCGTGCTCCAAAATTATCTGTAATAAACTTAATTGAATCAAGAAATGAATCCATAAAGGTTTGATACAAATAAGTTTTATTTAAGTCTTAACAACTTTCTCCCAAAATGAAGGAATCATCTTCCACTCTTAGCTTTAACAAAGGGGGATTTTTCTTTGGTTTCTAGTTTGATGCCAACTTCATGCTTGATTTCATTTAACTTCCATAAAACAAAGTCGATAGTTTCTTGATTAAGTATAACATCCTTATTGGAATGATGTTTAAGATGACGAACCAAATCTTCACGCTTTATCTCTTCCATTGAAATCGCCTTTTCTCAATATTATATATTGAATTTGCATTATAAACTCAAGAATTTTCTTTATTAATTGTATGTAATATTAATGCAATACTAGAAAACTAAGAAGATTAAATCTACATTGAGAGTTGATTTGTTTGAAGTAAGGGAAAATGGTGTGGAAGGAACCACCTTTGGTTTTCAGCAAGATTAAGACGGACTAATTTTAATTTCCTTCCTACACCTTATTTTTGTACGCTCATTCAAACACTTATATATTGTTCCAATGATTAGAATGATTGATACAAAAGCTGTTCTTTATCAGCAAATATCGTCTTAATGCATTTTCACTTGACTTGTGTGAAAAAAATGACTGGTTTTTTTCAATCTAAAATTAATTGGGAAAATTGCTTTTTAAGTTGTTCTTTTACAAAATCCCTAAATTCAATTTTTGAACCAAAGTTAGAAATGCTATAATCTGGATCAAATAAAATTGTATTTGTCAAAAGAACAGTTCCATGAATTACTGACCAAAGATATAATGATAGTTTATTTGAATCGATATCTTTAGACAAACCCTGAGAGAGAGCTGATTCAATCCAATTTAAGAGCTTCAATGTCTTTTGGGGAACAAATTTCTCATATTCTGATGGTTGACCCTCAGCTGGTGGTGGTGGGAGTACAAACATTAACTTATATCGTCTATAATTAGATTCCGCGAAATCAAAATAGAAATCAGTAAGTTTTTCCAATAATTCAACAGATGTTCCTTTATGATTCAAAACAATTGGTTGAATCTGATTTCTCAATTCAGTAAAATCTTGTCTCATAATTTCAAACCAAAGCGTTCTCTTACTAGAGTAGTAGTTATAGAGATTACTTTGGGACATATCAAGTCGTTTAGCTAATGCTCTCATACTAAATCCTGTAGTCCCAACCTCATAGAATAATTCTCTAGCTTCTGTGATAATTCTCTGAATTTGTTTATCTTTTGCCTCTGGTGATCTGGCTCTACTCTTACTCATTAACCCTAGGGACTTTCTATAGTAAATAAACTTTATTAGAAAATGTAGTTCAGTTAAGGGAACCACACCTTTGTTTAAGAAGTAAAATCTTCCTTACAAGAAGACAGCTTCTTGGATATATCTCCTTTTTAGAAGATTTACTTTATATTAGTTTTTGAATGGAAGCAATTTCTTATCCAAGATGTTTAAAAATTTGCATTCAATCACCCCTAGTTTCAGGAATTAGTGTTTAAGACATTTTAATGTGAAATTTTATTTGAAAGTATGGATAATAATCGACGGAATGGTTTTGTAAACATATATAAGAATGATTTGCCAAAGTTAAATTAAACTTAAGTTTACAGGTTAGTGTTGTACTTTGAGAAAGAAAAAATTGATATTGCTAATTCTATTCATGTCAATTTATGTTTCTCTAAGTTTTACACAAGCTGAAACAATTCATAAAGAGATAAGAATTGTTTATGCGGAATCTTATAATGGCTGGATGTATAGAACGTATTCAGATAACTTAGAATTCTATATCCAATTTGAAGTTATAGAAAACTCTGATATAACTCTTCTAATCTTCGATTCACAAAATTACTTCAGATGGAGAGATGGTCTTAGCTCCAATAAAGAATTAATTGTCTATAATGAACAATCAACAGAAGTAAGCTGTGAACTAGAACCATACAAAAACCATTACATAATTTTAGATAATCTCGATAATACTCAAGATGTTCATGTAAAAATCTTAATCCAAGATGAACCCTTTGTTGTTACTTCAGCTGGTACTAGCAAGTGGGTATTCTTAGGTGTTGGATTAAGTATTCTGATTCCAGTGATTTTAGGTATAGTTATAGTTTTTATAAAAAAATCAAAAATTACTTCATTCAAAGATAAAGGAGCAAACAAACTATCTCAAACCTTAAGGAGAAAAGATGACCCTATTGATACCAAAAGTATTGAAGAGATAAAGAAGAGTATCAAAGTATGTCCCGAGTGTAACTATTCAGTACAGATTGCAGAAGAATATTGTTCTTATTGTGGCCACAAATATTCTATTGACTCTTAATCGTTTTTTAGCTAATGTCCAAAGAATTTTAAGAACAAAATAAACATCTATTCTGATTTTAATGCAAAAAGAATCTTGGTTATTAGAACTACCTGCAAAACTCAAAGAAATTCTAAAAGGTTTTAAATGGGAGGAAAATAAAATAGGTTGGTCTAAAGCTAAGGTTTTCAAGCTATCTAATAATGGAAAAACTCTTTATCTTAAAATTAACAAACCAACTCCTGATTTTAATTTAGAACAAGAGAAAGATATACTAGAGTGGTTATACCAAAAATTACAGGTTCCTGAAGTAGTTTATTTTAGTAAGAATGATGATAGAGAATTTCTCTTACTATCAGAAATACTAGGAAAAGTATCATACAAAATAGAATCTGATAAGGAGAAACGCAGAAATATACAAATTCTAGCAGAAGGCTTGAAGAAAATACATTCAATTCCTACTTCTGGATGTCCAATAAATAACACACCAGATAAATTATTACAATTAGCGAAAGAAAGATCGGATCAGGGGAATATTGACACAAGTCAGTTTGACGAAAAATGGTCACATAAAAGCGTTGGGGAATTGTTTGAAGAAATTATAAAACTAAAACCTGAGAAATATGATCTTGTTTTTTCTCATGGTGATTATTGCTTACCAAACATTCTGGTCAAAGAAGGTAAACTTAGTGGATTTGTTGACTGGTCTTGGGGAGGAGTAAATGACAGATATTTTGATTTTGCTGCTGTAATGTGGAGTATCGGATATAACTATGGCGAAGAATGGGTTAAATACTTCCTTGAAGACTATGGGATAAAAAATATAGATAGGAATAGACTCAAATTTTTCCAGATGTTAAATGAGTTCTTCCAACAATGATAAGAAAGACTGACCATTAGATTTATTTTAAACTAGGTTATTTTCTCACTATGAATTTACGGTTTGATTCTTTTCGCCAACCTGTTTATGGAAGAAGAGGCATTGTTGCTTCTAGCCAACCTCTAGCGTCCGAAGCAGGTATAAGAATACTTCAACAAGGAGGAAACGCTGCTGATGCCGCTGTTGCAACAGCTGCTGTATTGAACGTGACTGAACCTTGCTCAACAGGTATAGGTGGAGATTGTTTTTGCTTATACTATGATGGTGAGAAAAAGTCAGTCTTTGGACTCAATGCTAGTGGAAGAGCTCCTTCTGAACTTAATCTAGATATTCTAGCTAACCAGGGAATTACAGGTTCATTACCACGCCTTAGTGTTCACACAATAACTGTTCCAGGAGCTGCAGCTGGTTGGGTAGATACAGTTGAAAAGTTCGGAACTATGAAACTAGTGGAAATTCTTACTCCAGCAATAGAATTAGCTGAAAGTGGTTTCCCTGTTGCTCCATTTACAGCTTTAGCTTGGAAACGAAGTGAACAGCTGATTAAAAATGGTCCTTTCGGAGAAGAAATGCTCCTCAATGGTGAGGCACCTAATGAAGGAGAAATTATGAAGAACCCAACTTTAGGGCGAACTTTCCGAACATTAGCTGAACATGGAAAAAATGGGTTCTATGAGGGACGAATTGCAGAAGCGATTATTAATCTCATACAGTCTCTTAATGGAGTAATGTCCCTAGATGATTTGAAAAACCATCATAACACATTTGATGAACCAATATCAACGAATTACAAGGGAGTTGATGTACATGAGGTTCCTCCAAACGGACAAGGAATCACAGCACTTATCGCACTTAATATCTTAGAAGAATATGATTTTTCAAAAATGAAGCACTCGTCTGTTGAACACTTGCATTTAATGATAGAAGC
>JAGLXK010000171.1 GCA_023132955.1 Candidatus Heimdallarchaeota archaeon | reverse complement strand
TTTGTTTTTGAGAGTTGTTGAGGATTAGCTGTGAAGAAAGCTAAATCTGTTTCATAAGTAAAATCATCTGTCACAATTCCATTCCATTTTACAAGTTTCTTTTCGTCCCTTATACTATTAGCAAATCTTGTTTTTATTTCAACAATTAGATCCTGTTTGTGCTTGGAATAGTACTTTTCTGTACAAACTATTTTATTATCAGAAGTTAGTATGAAACCTTTAACTTTATTGGAATTGGAAACAAATATTCTGTAATCATCTGGTTCTAGGTCTAATGAATTTATGAAGTCAACATCGTTAGATAAATTAAAAGAATAATACCTATCTACAATAATAGTTTCATCTGTTCTTTTTGATAAATATAAATTGAAAGGTTCTATAAATTTAGGTTTATCATCTGCAAACACCTTGAAATCTTCATTCGATATTGTTCTAGAAATAATTCCTTGGTTACTGTTAAATTTGAAACTATGACTTCTTTTTGGACAATATTCTACATGTTTATAATTGCTCAAATCCCCCTTGTAATCAAGAATGAAACCATTTTCTATTAATCCTTCAAGAAAACAGTGTTCTCGCACTGCATTGATAAGTGATTCTTGAAGTGTTTTCTCATTTGAATTGGGGACTAGTTCATGTAAGGGAAAAACAGACCCTGCATTACACTTTTCCCAAATTCTAGCTAGTTCGCTTAATTGTTCGTTAAATTTATCAAGTTTAGTTATTCCGTCATTTCCTCTTCCGAAGGTTGTATACATACTAAAACCTGTATTGGGGATAAATTCTAAATCACCCTTTTTTGAGACTTTATATGCTCCTACTGGAAGATTATCAATTGTATACAATTTCTTGATAGATTCTCTAAAACTGGATGTCATTTGTCTTTTAATATTACTTGGGATTAACCAATCTCTTGAGTTGCGAGTTCTCCATTTAAGCTCAACTGGGTTAAACTTAGTTATTTTTCTAAATCTTGTACCATCTTCAACAGCGATAATAAGAAGATCATACCCTTGACCACTACCAAAGGAAACATAGTTTAAACCACATACTAAATTACTTGAATCCAAATATTCACTTATTTTAGTCAGACTAGGATGGTCTGAATCTGATGAAATAATTGAGGAACTTGTAAGATATACAATGAATTCAGACAAGTGTTCTTTTTCTGTAGAAGTTAAAGCATTATTATTCTCAAAATTACTAATGAGTTTTGAGAAATATGATTTTGCTATTTTACTCAAGACCTTATTTGATAATATATCAGTTTTGTTTGCGATTTTCAATGAATAAATGAATTCATCGAAAGAACTATTTACACTGATATTTAGCTTTTCAAGAAGTTCATGTGAGATAATATTAAAACCTGTACCATCACTTGTTCCTTTCTTAGCAAATGAAGATAGTTTATTGGAATATTCTCCTGGTGCAATGTTCGTCCGGATATCACTTTTTAGCATAACAGCACTATTTTCAATCTGTCCAAGTTGTTTTAATGGTTCATTGTTATGTTTTTGAAATTCAAGTGATGACTCTAAATCAATTAATTGTGACCATGTTAAATGTGAAAGGGAAAGCAGTTTGTGTCTTTTTAGTATTTTTGTTATTTGTTTTTTTACATTTTCTATGTTTACTAATTCTTCCTGTATATCATTTATTATTTCTTTGTGATTTTCATCAATCGCTCCTTTTGTTGTACTTTCCATTTCCCCCTTCGTAGTTTCTATTATAATCACCTTCAACATATTATCTGACAATTGGTATATAAACTGATAAAAAAAAGTCTGAAGAACTATTCCTAATGAAATAATTAAATGAATTAATAGAAATACACAAGAAAAAATGTTGAAGTACAAGAGTCAGGTTATTGAAATTTCCTGTTTCATAAAAAAGACCTTATGAAAACTGATATCTAAATCACATATTTTCGAAGATTCTTGTATAAGTAATAACTACTGCTTTAGGAGTTTCTTCAATATCTATCTTAAAGATATCACCGGGTTTAATGTCCCTCTCTTTTACTATATCAGCGGGGATTGTTAGATCTAAGCTTTTAGAACCATAATGAATTCTAGCTTTAACAGTATAAGTTTTTTCCATAAGATCAATTCTAAAAGAAACATTAATCGTTTTCTGCACATATTATACATTTTGTGCAGATTAACTTAACTTTTTTATAAATAATTAGATTTAATGCCAATTCTAGATAGTGATTCTAAAGAGGATATATTCAAGTATCTAGCTAGTTTGTTTGAAGGTAAGTTACAAAAATTCAAAGACCCTAAGTCTTGGTCTGAAGACAAATTCAGAAAAGAAAGCCCATTATTAGCTAGTTTAATTGAACCAAAAGAATGGATAATTCCAACATTTTTACATTCATTTAGAACAACCCTAGGACAAAATTGTTATGAAAATATAGCTAGGATTATTGCACTACAGTTTTATGATGAAGCTGAAAACCAAAAAACAATAGAATTAGAGATAAAAAGCAAGCAACTACACAAAATCAATCAAATCTTAGATGAGTTATTTATGCCCACCAGATTGAAAAAAGATTCAGGAACTGCAAGAAAACCAAATTGGGAAAAGGAAGTTTCAGAGGTTTTAGCGATAAGAGATGAAGAAACTGAATTAGCAAATATAAACTCTGATCTATATATGAGAAAAGGAAGGAAGGAATATTTTATTGAAATTAAATCAGCTAAACCAAATAAAAATGAAAGTAAAGTTGTGAAGTATAATTTACTCCGTTTAAAAGCTGTTTCAAATGGAGCATTTAATACTTTTTTTGGAATTTACGATAATCCATATGGAAGTAGAGAAAATTACAATCACAGATATACTATGAAGATTTTTGATATGAGAAATAGTTCAGCGGTAATTATCGGAAAAGAATTCTGGGATTTTTTAGGAAAGGAAGGAATTTATGAAGAACTTCTACAGATTTTTCAAGAAACTGGCAAATTTTATTTAAATCAAGTTGATGAATTCATTAAATCATTTGGATAATAATCCATATCAGAAATACAAAATAACATGATGCACATTATTTACAGAAAATGCAGTTTAACTTTAGAAACTTTACTACTTTATTCAGGTAAAGAGAAAGGATAAGTTCGAATGGAAGGAGAGGAAATAACTAGAATAACAAAAGAAATAGCAGTAGAAGGTATCATAAAGTATGCTCAAAAGAGAATGGAGCAATCTGTACCTTTTCAGATTCTTGATTTAATTATTCCCAAAGAGAGATGGATAAGGTCTATAGTTGGTGGGTTGGAAACGGGATTAGGTACAACTCTATGGGAACCATTGGCTAAGAAATTCGCACAATTAAGCGGATTTGAAGTTGTTGATTCGTCAATTCTAAAAAAGCCTAAAGCGGTAACAAATGAAATATCAAATTCAATTGACTCCATCATTAATTCACGAAGTAAAGGTGAGTCAACTTTCAAAGGATATAAAGCAAAAGAAGCAATAAAAAAGTCATGTAAAACATATTTAGAAAAATTTCTTGAGGAAAGTGATTTTGAGAAACCTCCTCAGGGAAGGGGAGTAGATTTGTGGATTAAGAAAGAAAATATTAACTACCTTTACGATATTAAAACAGTAAGGCCAAATATTAGTGGTTTTCACTCTTACCTTCGTCAAATTTTATCGTGGTACCATTATTTTTTTGCCAGATTTTATGAAGAAGAGATTTTTGCCCAAATTGCTTTCCCTTATAATCCATTTAAAGAAGAAGATTTCTGGGGAGGAAGTATGGGTAATGGAAAACCATTAGATCCAATAACAGATGCGGTGGTTGAAGATGAGTTTTGGGATTTTCTAACTGAATTTAAAGGAAGTTTTAATTTTATAAAAAAAGGATTATTTGAAGTAGGAAAACAAGGGTTGGTTTCAGGAGAACTCGATAAATTAATAAATTCACTTGATACAACCTCAAATCAACAAACATTACTTGATATCTTGTAAATTTAATCGGGAGTAAACTCAAATATGCTTTCTGAATATACTGCTCTTTCTCTAGAAGCTTTTCTAGTGACTGGGCGAATATCTTCATGTAGTAAAGTATATCCTGATTTTTCAATAATCTCGGGATAAAGGTTGTGTTTATCATTCGCAACAAAGAAAACTTTAGAATGATCTTTAAGATATTTCTTGTAGTTCTTGAGAACTTTAATAATTAAATTTTGATATTCCTTCTGAGCTAATTTACTGGATCCTTTTTTTGCGGGTCCAATTTCCTTATCATCATTCCATTCTAAATGATATATCTCATAAGCATATTTATGTTGATCATGATAATCTATTACTCCAACATAAGGAGGAGATGTAATAATACCATTTATTTCTGGATAAAAACCTATTTCATCTTCTAACCTAATATTCGTTGAATCTCCTCTAATTATAGTCACTTCTTTTCCAGTTCTTAATTTATCAAATTCCTTAAGACGTTTGATAGTATCTTTAGTATATCTTCTTAAATGAGGTAAAGATGTTTGTACAGGTACACAGATTTTTCCCTTATGTTTATGACAATAGTATGGTTCTCTAACTGGATGAGTTGGTCGAGTTAACTCAAAGTGCAAAGTTAATCGGGATGATCTTGCAGTTCGGCTTAGAACAACTTTTAGGAGATCCTGATATTCATATTGAGGGATTAAAGACCTATAGAGGCTTATTTCTTCAATTGTTGATTTTGCAAACCAAGTATTTAAGTAATCAGAATCTATAACTGAAAATTCTTTTTTATCTTGATCAGTTCTATCTGAACTAATAAAATCTAAAAGGGTTTTTTGATTATTAATAAAAAACGATTTTACTTTCTTTAGAATATCTAATAATTCAAATTCAACTTTGTGTAAATTATACTTCTGAGTCTTTGCTTTAGATATAATGCAGTTAAACTCCGAAATATCAACTCCAATAGAGTTTACTCCAAATATATTTGATTCTACTAAAGTGGTTCCTGAACCGATGAAAGGATCTAAAATAGTTTGTCCAGGAGTGAAGTTTTTCTTCAGATAGTATTCAACTAGTTGGGGGATGTATTTACCTAAATAGGGATGTAATCGATGTACATGCTTTGTTCTTTCTCTTTCAGGAAGATCAAAGAAAGCTAACTCCTCATTCATACCTTTAAATTGGTTTTTGATTTCAATTCTTTCAGATTTTAGTTTATTAAAATATTCTTCAAGCTCAGCTTTGTTTAATAACTTGCCTTTCTTAGTATTTTTTATGTGAGTTAATCTCTTATACTGAATTAAATAATTAATATTACTCTTAGTTTTACCATATTTCTCTGCTGCTTCATCAATAGTCATAAATTCATTATAGTAATCATTCATCGTAAACAGCTCATTTTTTTGTTGCTTTTGAGAGTCTTATTCTTGACTTATTGTTAATATTTATTAGAGGGGTGAGTTCATCTAAATCTTCTTGTGTTAAACTATTTGCTAGAGCTAATGAGAAACCCCATGAACTGTCAATAAAGTTTTCAGTGCGACATAGTTGTGATAATAACTCGTCTTTCTCCATATCAACAGATATATTATCCTTCTTAAGTAGTATAGAATAATCAAAATTACTATCTCCTTCCCAGCTAGCAACTGAACACACAACAAAATCATTTTCCCTCTCTAGCATAATGATAGGGTGTGTAGCACTAATTCCTTTATCCTGTAGAATAATTCGTCTTTTCATCACTTTATGTTTGAACATTTATTTAACCTCTTTATAATATTTTTTAATGGAAAGATGTTCTAGCTCATTAAATTATATAAAAAAAGCATTAAATACCCAATGTTTTTTAACTAAAAAAATTGAGAAACTACTTTTAAATACTGAGATTTATTTGTATCAAAAATCTAATTATTTTTTGATTTTCAATTCTTCGTAATTATCTGTGAAATTATAAAGTCCTATTTATACTTTAGTTCCATTGATACAATGATTCTTGATCTTGGTTATGTTGAAATTGGCAAATTCCTCAATCTTCCAACCCATGCTTATCTGGGGCTGTCTGATGCTAAAATTCTGGATACTCAAGCTGGATTTGAATCTGGAATGGGGGGGCTTTTAGCAGGAATCAAGGGCGTAAATATGATTTCTGGGGCAGGTATGATTGATTTTGAAACTACACAAAGCATTCAGAAGGTTGTCATTGATAATCAGATGTGTGGAATGATTTACAAATTCAATAAAGGCATTGTTCAAAGAGATGAGCCTATTGCAAAAAATTTGTTAATTGATTTAGAAGAAAAATCTCATATGCTTTCACATGATCACACATTGAAATGGTTTAGAGAAGAACACTACATTCCTAATCAAATTATCGATCGTTCAACTAATGAGGAATGGATAAACAAAGGTCGTAAATCTATTAGTCAAAGAGCAAATGAAGAAGTGGATAAACTCCTGAAGAAGTACTCAGGAAGTTCACTAGACAATGACACAATTTCTAGCTTAACTGAAATAATGAGTTATGAAAACATAGATTACAGAAAATTATTAGAGCTTTAGGTTCAAAGAAAGAAGTAATTTTTTCATATTTTCATTTCTTTTTTATCAATAATAGTATAATCGGAATTTAGATAAGGGGGCTTGTTTTTTTACTTTTGGAGACAATCAATGAGCAAGGAATATGTAGAGAACAACATGGATCCTTACTTTCAAACTATGCAAAAAAAATATACTGGTCCAGTATTTGATGCTCATACACATCTAGGTAAGGTTGAAGACGTAAGAACTATGGTCAAATACGAAGAAGAATTTAATGTTAAGAAAATCTTTGGAATTGTTCGCAATACAGCAGGTAGGGATGAGATTGCGAAAGAGTTTCCTGATCTCTTCGTTTATTCAATTTTCCTTTCAATTAGAGAGGCCCTACAAGGAGATATCAAAGGTTCTCTTGATCATTTGGATAAAGCATATGAAGATGGTTTCAAACTTGGAAAACTATGGTTTTCTCCAAGATGGGTTAATTATTTTAAGTCTGAAGATTTGAAGATAGAATTTCGAACTAAAGATGTTCATCTGAATGATCCTAAGCTAGAACCACTTTTTACAAGATTAGAAGATCTTGAATTTACATTGTTGCTTCATGTAAGTGATCCTGATTTAATTTATGAGAAGAACTATCAACCTTCAAGCAAGTTTGGTGTTAAAGAAGACCATATTGATGCTTTAAAAAACATTCTAGAATGGTATCCTAAAATGAAAATCGTTGGGGCACATCTTGCATCTCAACCTGAAAATTTACCTCAATTGGACTCATGGCTGGATAAGTACCCAAATCTCTTTGTAGATACTGGATCAGCAAAATGGATGATCAGAGAATTTGCTCATAAACGAGATGAAGTTAATAGATTCTTCAAAAAACACAAGGATAGAATCATGTTTGGAACTGATTTTGTAGCAGGACGAACTGATAGAGAACCAATTCCAGGATATTATATTAACCGTTTTCTTAGTTTCCAAGCATTATTTGAAACTGATGTAGAAGGATTATCTTTACCGATTCCGGATCCGGAGAATAATAATGAAACAAAGATATATGGGTTGGATTTTTCACAAGAAATACTCAAAAAAATCTATTGGGAAAATGCTAGCAAAATCTATCTCTAATTAGTATTATACAAGTTCAGCTGCGTGTTCAACATACTCAAGAGATTGATGTCTGAAATACATATCATAAAGTTGCCAATATTTACCCTTCTTATCCATTAACTGACGATGGCTACCTTCTTCAACGATTTGAGCATCATCAATAACTATAATTCTATCAGCATTCTCTACAGTAGTTAAACGATGAGCGATAATAATCGCTGTTCTATCCTTTAAAAGAACCTTCAATGCTTCTTGAATAAGAGATTCAGTATAAGCATCTATTGCAGCTGTAGCTTCATCTAAAATAAGAATTCTGGGGTCTGATAACAATGCTCGAGCAAAAGCAACAAGTTGTTTTTGTCCTGCGGATAATTTTGTCCCTTTTTCTCCTACTTCTGTATCTAATCCTTGAGGTAAACTCTGAATAAATTCCCAAGCATGAACACTCTTTGCTGCTTTTTCTATCTCTTCTCTTGTTGCATCTAGCTTTCCATAACGGATATTTTCTTCTATCGAACCGCTGAAAAGGATATTGTCTTGCAGAACTATTCCTATTTGATTTCTGTAGTCTTGCATGACATATTTTCGAATGTCTGTACCATCTACTATAATCGACCCATCTACAACATCATAAAAACGAGCAATTAAGGAAACTAAGGTACTTTTTCCAGCACCTGTTCTTCCAGCTATAGCAACAGTCTCTGCTGGTGGAATTGATAGAGTAAAATCTTTGTATAATGGTTCTGTTTCATTATAGTAGAAGGTTATATTTTTGAAATCAATTTTACCAGTAAGTTTTGGAACAGGTAAAGGATTAGAATCTTCGACAACTTTTGGCTTACTATCCATCAAGCTAAAAATCCTTTCTACAGCAGCCAAACCTGCTTCAAATTGGTTGAAGAATCGAGTAATTTCCAGCAAAGGCATGAAAAATCTGTTCAACATTAAAATAAAGAAATAGAGTGTAGCAACGGTTAGATCACCTATTTGGAAAGTTATTTTTCCTCCAAAGAAGAGTACTAAGAAAGTTCCAACACCAAATAATGTTTCAATTATTGGGAAGAAAATACTCATACCCCATGCTCTTACATATGCAGCACGATAATTCCTCATATTAATTCCTTTGAATCTTTCAAAAGCTTCTTTTTCTTGGTTAAAGCTTTTTGTTACTTCAATACCAGATATTGATTCTGCAACATTTGCATTAAGAATAGCAATAGTTTTTCTCCAATTCTTTGATGTTTTTCTTGAGAAAAGTCTGATTCCAATTCCTAAACCAAAAAGGATTGGTACCACTGCTAATGTAATTCCTGCAAGTCTAACATCAGTAACAAACAATATGATAATAACAACTAACATTATAAGGATGTTAATTAGGAATGAGGTGGTTATTTGAACCATTTGGGAAATTGTATCAGAATCACTTGTAACACGACTTACAAGTTTTCCACTTTTGTTTTCATCATAGAAGTTCATATCATTTTTAAGTAGTGTTTCAAAACTATCTTTTCTTATTCTTCTTAGCATTTCTCCTGTTAATATTGAACTCTTGTAAAGTGCTCTATATTGAGCAAACCAAAACAGACCATATAGAACTATTACTGCAGCTGTTTCAACATAAAAAACAACATTGAAATCGCCATCTTGTACTCCTTCAATTATAAATTTTATGAAAAATGGTATTCCAAGAGTTGCACCAGTTTGAAGAATCATCCATGCTAGAACTGTAATGAAAGTTTTCATATCATGTTTAGCAATATAACCAAATAATCGCTTAAACAGATAAATGTCACCATATTTTCTATCGTATTTATCATCTGGTAATTCTTGTATAAATCCCATCGCTTCATTCACCCTCATATAGTTCAGTTTTCATTTGTTCAGGCATCATCTTTCGTATCTCAGAGAATCTAGCAAAAACTCTCCAGTAATCTACAGATTCCTTCAACAATAGATCATGAGAACCTATTGCTTTCACTTCTCCTTGCTTTAAAACAACAATAATGTCTGAATGTCTTATTGTTGATAATCTATGAGTGATAATAAAACTAGTTCGATCTTTTAATACTCTATTAATAGCTGTATTGATCTTATCTTCAGTTTCGGAATCTACTGCAGAACTAGCATCGTCAAAAACAAGTATCTTCGGATTAGCAAGTAACATTCGAGCAATTGCTATTCGTTGTTTTTGCCCTCCGCTAAGTGTCGTACCTCTTTCACCTACAATAGTGTCGTAACCTTGATCGAATTTCTCAATAAACTCTTCAGCTTGAGCCATTCTAGCAGCTTGAAAGATTTCATCATCAGTTGCATCAGGCTTTCCATATGAAATATTTTCCTTAATTGTGGCTGAAAATAACACAATATCTTGTTCAATTACGCCAATGTTTTGTCTTATTGTATCAAAAGACAACTGTTTAACATCTATGCCATCAATTTCCACGCTGCCAGATTCTACATCATATAATCTTGTTAGAAGTTTCATTAACGTAGTTTTTCCACACCCAGCAGGTCCCACTATGGCAACTCTACTGCCTGAAGGAATAGAAAAAGATACATTCTTCAAAACTTTTGTTTCGCCTTCATAAGCAAAAGTTAAATCTTTAAATTCTATATTTCCATGTAGTGATTCTCGCTCAATAGGTTGCTCAGGTGCCGGGATAATTGTCTCTTTAGTTAGTATGTCGACAATTCTATCTGCTCCAGCAAATCCCATCTGAACAAGAACTAACATCCATGACATTACCCAAATTGGAAAGAAGAGATTTCCAGCTAAGAGAGAATAAGTAATCAATTCTCCTATGCCAAATCCCGATACAGTACCTCCTCCAGCTAATAAAATTTCTTGATTCCACAAAACTGAAGTAACAGGATTTCCTATCCCCCAACTTATTAGTAAACTTCCCCATAGAATTGAGAGACCAACTCCCATACCCACAAATAATACAGGATAATATTTTGATCTTAATTTACCTCTTGTAATAATTTCTTCAGATAGTTTATCATTTTTTTCTCTGAATGAAACTCTTTCAAATGGTTCTCGTGCAAATGTTTTGATAACACTAATTCCTAGTAATTTTTCCTGCAAATAAGCAGAAAGACTGGAGTAGGATGCTTGTATCTGCATTGATATTGGACCTACTGATTTGTAAAATCTTCTAGCGAAAAAGAAAATTGGAAAAGCAATGATTATTGGTATAATAATTAGTACTGGAAGACCATTCCAGTAGGGAGTTATATAGAACATTGTTCCTATCGTAAATAAAACCCCAAAAATTGCAGCATATGCTAAATGAATTACTGGATTGACAAAGAAATTTACCATTCTAGTATCAAAGGTAGCTCTGGCCATAACATCACCTGCTTTAACTTCATCATGGAAGGTCATTGATTTAGATAACATAGAGGCGTAATATTCATCTCTAATATCTCTTTCAACCCTTTGAGATGTTACTTCAATAATTAAACCAGAAGCAAAGCTAGCAACACCGCTTATTATTGTTAAAATTAGAATTATAAATGCAAAAAATGTGATTTGGTCCCAGATTCCAAAAGGATCCAAAATTTCTGAAATTAATTTTCCAAGTATGACCGGAGAAATAGCTCCTATTGCTGCGCTTATCGTGGCAAATAGAAAAAATAAAGCTACCATACCTTTATGAGCTAGAACATGACTGATTACCCACTTAAAATGGCTTTTTTTACTATACTTTACCATAACTGGGTCAAAAAACTCTCCAGTAAGAAGGTCTGAGTTATTTGCAGTCATTCGTTTCCCACTCTGTTTCAGATATTATTTTTGGCTATATAAAGTGCCATATTTAACAATAAGGATTAGAGACTTTATACCAAGCAAACTCAATTATAAAACTAATCTGATTTCAATAATTCCTCCAATCATTTCTAGAGAAAACACACCAGGTCCAACCAATTTTAATGGTGCATCATTTCCTCCTAGAAAGACCGCATTTTTCTTAGCAGCTAATATAATACTATCATT
>JAGLXK010000170.1 GCA_023132955.1 Candidatus Heimdallarchaeota archaeon | reverse complement strand
GTTTTGATATATCCTCTTTCATCTAAATCCACAAGCTGTTCGACGATTTTAGCATTGGGTTTAAGTCCAACTAGCATGAACACTCCATCAGGTTTGAGAATTACTTCTTTCTGATTGGCTCTATCAAAAAATCTTACTCCTTCTAGTTGCTTTTTCTCCCCTACAAGGAACTCTTTAGTTTCATAACTGGTCAAAGTCTTTATTTTAGGATTTGCTGAGATTTCTTTTTGAATAATTTTAGAAGCTGTTAACTCATCCATTATCTCAACAACTGTTACTTCTGATGCAAAGCGAGCTAAGAAAAGAGATTCTTCAAGGGCGGAGTTACCTCCTCCTATTACTACAACTTTCTTGTCTTTAAAAAATGGTCCATCGCAAACTGCACAAAAGTGGATCTTATAACCGATTAAATCTTCTTCTCCTTCAACACCAAGAATCCGATATTCACTTCCTGTAGCTACAACAACAGTTTTTGCATGAATGGTATCTCCATGAGAAGTAGTCACAACAAAATCTTGGTCTTTCCTCTCAATTTTAGTAACTATTGTAGCTTTGAGCGTTTCCACCCCAAATCTCTCAGCTTGTTTAGCAAAAGTTAAAGCTAGATTTTCACCACTAGTACCTTCAGGAAAACCAGGATAGTTCTCTATTCTTTCAGTATAATTCATCCTTCCTCCTAGTGCACCTTTTTCGATAACAATAGTATCCATACCTTCTCTAGCAGTGTAAATTCCACATGTCAGTCCTGAGGGACCACTACCTACTATAAGGATTTCATATGAATCTTTAGAAGGTCTTGAAATTAATCCTAGTTTCTCTGCTAGTTCAGAGTTTGTTGGTTCTACAAGATAAGTGCCATCTGAAAATTCTATAGTAGGAACTTTTCTCTTACCATCGTTAATTTTTTCAACAATTTTCGCTGCTTCTTCATCCTCAGTAATATCGATGTAATCGTAATCTATAAGATGTTCATTCAGAAAGGATTTAGAGATCTTACAATCAGAACACCAAGATGTTCCATAGAATTTGGTTACCTTCACCATTTTTTATCAAACAATGCTAAATTTCATTTCTATTTAATGTATTTGCTTGACAAAAATTCTTCTCATCATCTTGATTTTTTAGCATAATTGAAGAATTATGACTCCATATCAATATATAACTGATGAGACATTCCTACACTCTTTTCATGAAGAAAATCAATTATTACAGAGTAACCTTTTTATTCTATCTCATTTCTAGTATCTGACACTTATGGCTGTTGAAACAAAAAGTAAATATGAAGCTTTTATGCGTTCTAGATATGAAGACTTAGCTGAGGAGGAATTGCTCACTCTGTCAGATTCAACACAACTTAGAATACTGAAGACTTTTGCTCCAGAAAATACAAGTAGTGGATATACGCTGTTTATTGTAGCAGGATGGGGTTCAGTTGTTTTGGGTTGGGAGGATGTTCTTCTTGAAGCTATGAAAGATTTTGATATCATATATCTTGAAACCAGAGAAAAGGGTTCAAGCAAACTAGCAAGAAGGACAAAAAACAATCTTGATAGACTTTCTTCTGATGTTAAAGAGGCACTTGAAAAACTGGAATTAGATCCTCAGAAGCTTGTTCTATTTGGTTCAAGTTTCGGTGCAACGATTTTAGCTGATGGTTTTGGAAATAATAAGTTTGATTCTTGTCTTAATGTATTAGTCGCTCCAGCAATACAAATAGATTTACCTCCTTTAATCCGTTATTTAGTGCCATTTTTCCCTCATTGGTTCATGCCCCCCTTTAAACCATTAATTGCGTGGTGGCTTAAGAAAAGTAAATCGGAGTCACCTGAACAAGCAGCAAAATATATACGAGTCATGAATGAAGCACAATCAAAGAAATGGAAAAATGTTGCTTTGAATTTCTTGTACTGGAAGTGGTGGCGAGTTTATGAGCGAGTGGATAATGACATTCTATTGATTGCAGCTGAAAAAGACAAAATGCACGAAGCGGATGTTACTCAGAAACTTGGAAAGCTGATGAAAAACTCTACATATATTAACCTTGAAACCAACAAAAATACACATACTAAACCCATTGTAGATCTCTTGAGAGAACAGATAAAACAAGAGAATAGCTAATTTAACTCTCTAGAGAATTGCTTCTTTACTTTTCAAGTATTGTTTGAGTTTTTCGTATCTTTTGCAGATTAAAAGAAAAAAACGAAAAGAGGGAGATTAGTAATCGGCAACGACTGGGATTATTTCTTCTTTGAAGATTTGAATTGGTTCCTGTTTTGCTAATGGATATCTCATATTGAAGATGACATGATCAACACCCATGTCTGCAAGTATTTTCAATGTTGCATTAATATCATCTGCAGTTTTGAGGCTTTTTCCACCATAATCGTTAATTTCACTAGCATTAGGTTGATCTAAAAATACAGGACTCAAAGCAGTTTTTTCAATTTCGTCATATGGACGATTTTCTGTTTCACAATGTTTCTTCAAAATCTTTATTGCATTTTCAACTTTATCCAATCCTCTACCGAAGAACAAATTAGCTGCATCAGCATACTTAGCTACAAGCTTGAGAGTCTTCTTTGGTCCCATTCCTCCAATCATTATGGGTGGATACTTCTGTATAGGCTGTGGATGACACATCGTTTCCTCAAGATGGTAGTGTTTACCTTTGTATTCTTCACCATTTTTCTCTGACCACATTAATCTTGCTATCTGTAATGTCTCTTCTAACATCTCAAAGCGTATAGTCCAATCGTAAAAGGGAATTCCCAAACCAATTGATTCCCTCTCAAACCATCCTGCACCTATTCCGAAATAAGC
>JAGLXK010000017.1 GCA_023132955.1 Candidatus Heimdallarchaeota archaeon | reverse complement strand
CTTACTGTCATTCTCTTTTCCCACTCTTTAAGTTGTTTCTTAAACGTTGGATCAGAAATAGCTTCATTCATTTCTTTAACTCCTTGTAAAAAATACTTAATACTAGCTCTAGTTTCACTTTGTAAAGTTCTTCTATTCATTTTTATTTCTTCACCGAATTTTACAAAGAATCCAACATCATTAATCAGTTTTTCCCTATCCTTCCTTATTCGTTGTTCCCTTTCTAAAAATTCTTGTGTTACATTAGGTAACATTTGTGCTATTTGATGTGCTTTAACTAATCTGGTTTCAACACTTGCTCTTAACAAAGAATCATGTATTTGTTCTAGTTCAAATTCGTTTTCCCAAAATAAAAGAAGTTCTACAGAAGTACGTAAAAAACCAGAAATATCTCTATATAACTTCCTTTTTACTAAGCTCGATATTTGTTCAAATCTTTCTTTTTCTAATCTTACTGTTACTCTTCTCTGTAAATCTTTCTTTGTGTCAGACATAAGCTATATTCTCAAAACAGCATTTAACCTTTTCTGTCAGACAGAAGTATAATAATATACGACAAGTTTTTAAAGTATTTGAGAGAATCAGAAAATAGAGGAAAAAAAATGCAAACAGTTGTTGTATTACGAAAGAAAAGACAAGTTACCTTATCTCAACAATTATGTGATGCTTTAGGAGTAGAAGAGGAGGATCTTCTTACAATTGATGTTGAGAAAGTAATTAGAAAAGAAAGAACAGAAGAAGTTGAAGAACATCTAGCTAATCAACAAGAACCAGAAAAAGAGAATTAACAAAGTAAGAGAGAGAAAAATCCCTGTACCATCAAGAATTTTCAGACTCTCTTGTTAATACAATCTTTTTTTTGTTTTTAAGTTTTAGCTTAAGCTTTCTGCTCCACGAAAAAGGAAGTGAAAAAGAAATTGAAAGAAAAAAAAGAACCTAATACATCTACATCTTTCAAAACTAATGAAGATGTCGATAAATCAAAAGAAGAAGCTTTAGCAATTTTTGAAAATATTTATGGTCCAAAGACAATAAGCAACATAGCTGTAAAATATAACTGGAAAATAAGAGCTGATTATAAAGAAACTGTGAAGTTTTGGAATAAACCTGGAAACATAGAAAGAATCAAGCACATATTAGATGCAGAAATCTTTCATGATAGGGGATTAAGAAAAATATTACGTAAAAACAATTTACAAGAGAAAAGATCCAATGATTTACCTTATTCTCTTGTTTCTTTTGGTTTGCTTAAAGTAGAGAAATACTATGCCCCCAATGTTAGAAATAGAAGGGTATTCATCTACAGCTTATTGACCGTTCCTGAAGAAGAAAAACTAGCTTATCTTATGCCTTTCTTAAGTAGGAAAGCTTTAGCGGAACTGAAAAGCGAAAAAGGAGAGGAAAAAGTGAATGATTGATTACAACAAAGAAGCATATGAGACTTTGTTAAGGATCGAGAGTCTACTCAAGAATTTTTTTTCCTCTGTTCATCAGAATCAGCAACAGGATAAAGTTGACATTAAAGCTTACCTGGTGTTTGATAAGAATAAACTAGCTGAATTCAAAGAAGAAAGAGAAAAGTTATGGAAAACAGCTTCTTTCAAATGCTATTGG
>JAGLXK010000169.1 GCA_023132955.1 Candidatus Heimdallarchaeota archaeon | reverse complement strand
TTTTAGTCGTGGTACCATCTGCTATTGGTGTTATGTTAATAGTTACTATAATGTGGGTTGTTTTTGTTAGGATAAGACAAAAAGAAAGAAATGATTTTGTTTTAGCTAAGAAACATCGACCTTATGATCAAGACATTGAGTATAAGCCCTATGATCCATCTAAAGCTCAGGCATCTAAGGAAGCGATTTTCTGTGAATACTGTGAAGCTAGGATGGAACCATCTGAAACCGTTTGTAGCAGTTGTGGAAAGAATAAAGATAGATTTGCTGGAACAAAACTTACATGAAAGTACTTAAATCAAATTTTTTTCTTTTCTTCTTTCCAATAAATCTACAAAAGCTTCAATTCTTGTTTGGAAACCTGTTTCACCTGTATGTTCATCCAATACAAATGATATAACAGGAATATTGTGGTCTCGACTTATTTGAGGGATAAAACTTCTTGTAATAATTTCAGGCATGCATGAAAAGGGATATAGATGAACTACTCCATCCCAACCTTTCTTCTTATAGAGAATAATGTCACCTATATTTTCTAATGTTTCTCCACCACAACGGTTTTCTAAATATGGTTTTGCAGCTTTTCTAGCTTTCTCATAGTGCATTGTAATAAATGGATTGGCTTTGTGTCCTGCATCTAAATAACTGGATACTGTGACGGAATTTTTCACTATAATTCCCATGTCATTTAGCCTTCTATGTATATCTAAGTTTAATGTTTGCTCGAAAACAACATATAATTCACCGCAAATAACAATCTTCAAGGGGTTAGCAGTTTTGTCAACTTCTACGTTATTTTCGAATAGCTCTGGTATTCTCTTTTTCAATTTTCGAACTTCTCTTAAATTTTCTGCGTCTACCACCATTCGAAACGATTTAAGAGCTATTTTATCTGAAATCCCTTTTTCAAGTTCAATAGCTCGATATCTGTAGTGCAATTCATCTATAAGGTCTATAAATCGACCCTTTATCCATGCAACTCTGAAAGCTTTCAGCACTTGCCATAAACTACAACCAACACTAACATCATCTTTTAAAGTCTTAAGAAAATTAGACGGTTTTAGATAATCCAAAGGAATGAATTTAAAATCATATCCTAAATCTTCAAGAATCAATTTCTGAACAGGCCAGTAATACCCAAATCTGCACCAAGAATGACACCCTCCTGTAACAATTTCATCTGCCCCCTCATCAAGCATTTCAATAAATGTTCCAAGAGTGATTTTAAAAGGAGTACATACAAACTCAGGTGAATGTCTTGCACCTATTTCAAATGTTCTTTTATTGGGTGTTTTTGGACACATAATATCTTTTCTTCCAATTTCCCTTGCAAGAATCTCACTCACATACGTCATTGAACCAAAATATGGCCATGTGATTGGCAATTTTTATCACTCCTTATTTTCAATTTTCTCCTTTCTATCATATCGAGAAATGCTTCAATTCTAGTGTTGATACCAGCTTCTGAAGTTAATTCATCTAGTACTAATTGTAAAAGAGGAATTTCGGGATCTCTTTTTGAAAAACGAGTAGACATTTCCCCAATAAGGGAATCAGGACCACAACAAAAGACTACTAGATGAAGAATACCATCTATTGTTTTACTCTCAATAAAATGCATTACAGTACCTAAAAGCTCTCTTTCATTATCGAAGTACATATTATAATCAAGTTTTTCCATCTGTTTTTCAATAAGTGATCTAGGCATTTGTTCTGAAGTTATTATATCTACACCATTTAATTCCAATATTTTACGTATATTCAGCGATGCTAATTCATCATTAATAACGTAAGGATGACCAACAAGTGCTATTTTTAGAG
>JAGLXK010000168.1 GCA_023132955.1 Candidatus Heimdallarchaeota archaeon | reverse complement strand
GTGAAATTTTAGATCTCGGTGATTTCAAAGGAAAACCAGGACAAATATCCTTGGTATACACACAAGGATCAATCCCTACCAAAAGACTTCTCCTAGTAGGTTTAGGAAAGGAAGAAAAGCTAACTGTAGAAACAGTTCGAAAAGCATTAGGTAATTCTTCAAGAGAAGCTAGAGATCTTGGTATAAAGAAACTAGGAGTCAATCTTGATTTCTTTTCAAGAGAAAAACTGGATATTGTTGAAACAACAGAAGCTATCGTTCAAGGCATGATTATGGGAAGTTTCCAAAATATTACTTACAAAACAGAAAAACTTGAAAAATATAAGAAAATCGACGAACTGCAGATTTTCAGCGAAACAGTTGAAGAAGACATTATGAAGAAAGGAGCTGAAAGTGGGAAAATAATCGCTGATTCCGTTAACCTATGTAGAACATTGGCATGGGGTCCTGCTAATTATATCACTCCAACCAAACTTGCCGATGAAGCCCTACGAATGGAAAAAGAAACGGGAATTAAAACAACTATTTTCGATAGAGAAAAAATCAAAGAAATAGGCCTGACAAGTTTTCTAGCTGTTGCAAGAGGAACAAAGGAACCACCTAAATTTATAATCATGGAGCATGGTGCTGACAAACAAGGAGTCGAAACAGTTGCATTAATTGGTAAAGCAATCACCTTTGACAGTGGTGGCATAAGTCTCAAACCTGGTCAAAATATGGAAAAAATGAAAGCTGATATGACAGGTGGTGCAGTAGTGATTGCAGCTATGGAAGCAATAGCCAAATTAGATATTAACCTGCATGTAGTAGGGATTGTACCAGCAACAGACAATATGCCTTCTGGAACAGCTTACCATCCTGGAGATATAATAACAAGCTATAGTGGTCACACAATTGAAGTCATCAATACTGATGCTGAAGGACGAATGGTTCTGAATGATGCATTAACCTATGCGGCTAAACATTATGAACCAAAGGCTATGTTCGATTTTGCAACATTAACTGGAGCGATGATGATAGCTTTAGGTGAGCATGCAGTAGGATACTTTTCCAATCATGATTTCGTAGTTGATAAGCTAGAAGAAGCTTCCAAATCTAGTGGTGATAAAATTTGGAGAATGCCCTTGTGGGAAGATTACGATGAACAGCTAAAAAGTGATCTAGCAGACTTTAAACACACAGGGGGAAGACCTGGTGGCTCAATAACAGCAGCAAGGTTTCTAAGTAAATTTACTATGGATGTTCCATGGGCTCATCTAGATATAGCAGGTGCAATGGAACAAAGTGGTGATAAAGACTACAATCCTAAAGGTAGCAAAGGTCCAGCTGTTAGATTAATCATTGATGTCTTACGAAATTGGTAGAAAACTGTCAAGTGTGATTCGATAATCACCTTGAATTTTTCTATTCATGCCAAATAGTAACTTCCTCTACAGTTTTTCTAGGATCTCGTTTTGGATTTTCATTAGGATGCCCTAAGGCTATAGCTGCAATCAGTGGACCTGAATAACCTATTACCTCACCAGTTTTTCGACCAAAATCTAAAAGCATTTCCTTAAACTCTGATTCCTCTTTTTCAAAATCAAGGAAATCGAGAATTGCATTCTCAACAAAAAGAACATCATTTATCCAGACTGTTCCCAAACCCATACTATGCGCTTTCAATAACATATTCTGTATTGCAGCTGATACAGACTGAATTTCTGCACTGATTCCTCCCCATTCGCATGTCTGTAATACAAGAATCACTACTGGAGCTTGTTCCATAATATTATAAGAATTAGCTGCGGAAGCCATGAGGGGTATCTTTGGAAGCTTTTCAAATCCTTCTCTACAAACTTGTATCAATTTAGCTTTGGCTTCGTCTTGAAAAACATGAAATCTCCACTGAACACGATTTTTTGCAGAGGGAGCTCTATTTCCTGCGTCAAGGATTTCTACTATTTGTTCTTTTGTAAGAGGTTTTTCCTTGTATTTTCTTATAGATCTTCTATTACGAATTGCATCATCTACATTCATAGATTAACATTAGATAAAATGAATAAAAGATTTGTGTGATTATTTAATTTCATCTTTAGTTGCCAAAGATTGAATTCTCTTAATCCCTTGATATTTCTCAATAAGTGGAAGAAGTTCATCAGGAATGGCTTGCTGCCAGTTCTCTCCCTTAATCATTTTTTCTCTTATAATTTTTCCACTTAATTCTTCTCTTTTGTTGAGAGGAATTTCTCTTACTTCTTTGTTACTTAAGTCTGTAAACAGCTCTTGAACAAGAGAATTATTTGTGAAGATTACATCAAAACTTGGAATTAGGTCTATAACATTCGCCGGCCAGATTGTGTTTCGATTAATATCTGGAATTGCAGAAATAAAGAATTGATCATAGTTGAAATGTTCCTTGACCATTGTTACAACCATTTCATATCTCTCCCCACCGGTGAAAGGATTCTTTAGTGAATAAGCTTTTTCTCCACTTCCAATAAGGATGATTATTTCATCAATATCTGGCTGATTTAATATATACTCTAATGAATAGATATGTCCCTTATGAGGAGGATTAAAACGTCCTAAGTATAAAGCTCTCATTTCATATCACTCTAATCTACCAGCTAATATATGTTTTTGCTAAAGGAAATAATTACCCACTAGACAGAGTAATTACCTTTAGTTTTGGTTAGAAGTCCCTCTTTAATCATTTCCTCTAAAATTGCGTCCAGATGAGTTTTATTTGTACTTAGAAGTTTTCTTAAATCTGTAAGTGATGCTTCTTTGTTTTTAGGGACAAACTTGAGTATTTGGCCTCTTCTTTCTCTATTTGAACCCTTGAAACGGATATGTTTTGAATTTTCCTGTTATCGTAGAAGAAACCTTTTACTGTGAGATTTTTTTGGTCAGATAATCTTTGATAATGAGTAAAGCCTTGCAATCGTCAGAGTTGTAAGAGATAGCTTTATGCAGAGCTTCTCTGTCATTATGTAAATACCATTTGTCGAAAAGTATTATACTAGTGGCTCCATCGACTAGTGGATCAAACCATTCAAAACCTAGCCAGTTTGCAACATCTTTCAAAGTGTAGGTATATACAGGAAGTATTATTTTATTCTTGAAAACTGGAAATAAGTCAAAGGAGCTGTGTATCAGGGCAGCTATCCTTTTTGATTTAATTGAGTATTTAGATGCTAAATTCTGAAAGTATTGTGGTTCAGCTAATGACCAATGGTAGAGTGTGAAATCACCATCTAGTTCTTCTAGAAACTTCAAAAATGATCTAAACATTTGTTCCTCTTTTTGTGGCGATTCAGCTAAGAAATGAAGGTATCTATGTTCAGTTCCTTTCCTTAGCAGACAACCAATAATCCAAACAAAGTTATGATGAGAAGACCCCTCTATATCTACATAAAGTTCGTAGGAAGAAGAAGGAAAAACAATTTTGTCTCTTATTTTTTCTTTTTTATCTACTAACGATTGAGCCTGAAGTACAAGATATTCTAGTTCTTTCTTACTTACATTTTCCATTTTTAAATCAGTTAAATCTGCTTGAGCTAAACTTGGAACATCAGTAATTCCATAATCAAGTAGCTGCTTTTTAATACGTTTTCCAATTCCACTAATTAATGTGACATCCAAACTATCAGCAACAAGCTTTTTGCAATACTTTCTCCATTCACATACTCTACAACTTCTTGTATAATTTGGAGATATCTTTAACTCACCAGCAAGTATTTTGTTGATTTTATCTATATCTTCTTTTAATTCATCTATCAAATTCTCTGTCGAATGAGTTTCATATTCATTATCTCTATAAATCTGAAAATAATCGATTTTAGCTTCTTGAAAGAGTGAACAAACATAAGCAGCATAAACTCCTTCCATAATTATTGGTTTTCTTAAATATTTTACATTTCTTAATAGAATTGGGATATATGAATACGAACCAAAAGAACCTTCCAAGTCTATCTTTTTCAAACGATCAATTCTGGAGGATAAATTTTCTGCTAGAATCCAGCCCTGACTAATTTGAGATTTTCCTTGGATCATTCTTGCCTTTGTTTGCTCAGCTTTTTCTCTTATTTCTTCTTCTGAGGTTATATGATGTTTAGATCTATCTCTACTTCTTCCCAAAATGGGATGTACATCTTTTTCCTGCTCAGGACCAAACTTACTTAGATAAAATAACATTGGGCATCTGTAAAATAGCCGTATATCGTAGTTGCTAATGAGCATTGTTAAGACAGATTTTGTTGAAATCTAAAAAGCTTTGGAACATAACAAAAGGAAGGGATATTAAAGATTCTTCAGTATCTGGTCTATCCCTGGTTCAATTCCTTGCATTATCATAAAACCTCTAGGACTTTCTCTATTTGTTATTTCTCCGGCTATAGGAGTAAGCATGATGTCTCTTACTTCTTCAAGATTTCTAGTATGTCCAAGTGCCCAGATTAATTTGGTATATGCAGCTGATGGAAGCATATTTTCTCCTTCGATGACTCCCCGTGCTAGCATATCTCTTCCTGTCTCATAGACACGTAACTGTGCAAAACCATACAATGGTTCAACTACCATTACTACAGGTATTTCTTCTTCTTTACATCTCTCTAAGGCAGGATAAACATCTGTTCCTACATGTGCCAATCCAGTACCTATTACTATAACCCCATGATATCCTAAGTCAACCATAGATTCTAAAAGATCGGGATTCATGCCTGGATAAAAATAGAGCATTCCAACTCGACTATCAATCTTAGCATCAAGATAGAAATCTTCTGGATTTGAACGAGTTTTAATATCATCCTTGAACCAGGTAGTACCACTATCATCTATTTTACCTAAAGGTATGTCACTCAAACTTCGAAAGGTATCACGACGTGCTGAGTGCATTTTTCTGCATCGAGTGGCTCTATGAACCAGATTATAACTGTCACTAGGAGTACCATGCATTGATATGACAACTTCAGCAAAATTCTCATAACCAGCTAGTTGTGCAGCGTAGAGAATATTTCTAGGTCCATCGGATGATGGTCGATCTGAACTTCTTTGACTACCTACAAGAACAACGGGTACTGGTAGATTTCTTAAGAAATAAGCCAGTGCACAACCAGTGACGCACATTGTATCAGTTCCATGACCAATGATTATACCATTAGCTCCTGATTCTATTTCCTTAGCTATTGATTCTGCTGTTTTAACCCAATATTCAGGTCTGAAATTTTCACTTAGAATCTGATAGAGAGTTTTAGGAGTCAGATTGACGGTAGAGGTCAATTCTGGAACCGCTGAAAATAACTCTTCGGGAGTAAAAGCTGGTAGTACTGCTCCAGTGCGGTAATCTAATCTTGAAGCAACTGTTCCACCTGTTCCTAGAAGAGTAACATTTGGAAGTTCTTTCTTGAATTCTACATCAACGTGAGGAAGCTTATAATGACCTTTCTGATAACCAATTTCTTGGATATCTGTTTCCTCATCAACTAATATACCTAGATTGTATCCAGTATCTACTTTAAGTGTAACGTAATCATCATCTGTATGCTGGCTTCGAGGAAGTAAAAGTCCCTCGTAATGTGCCTCACCCTTTTTCACAGAAACTTTGCTCCAAGTTCTGATTTTATCCTTAATCAAACGTTCTCTTAAGGTTCCTCTATATCCCTCTGGATCATAAATAGTATTTTCTTCTACCATCTAGATTACCTCCTTTATGAATGAATTAACAAGATTCACTACCGTTTGTCCTTTGATTGAATAGTTACATTCTTTTAAAACTAGAGCAACAATCTTTGGGAGATATCTTTGTTCATCTTCTGATGTTTGTATTTTATCCTTTCCAATAAAATCTATTTTTTGTTTAACAATTGTTGCCAATTCTTCATTTGATATTTCTTTGATATTTAGTTGATCTATTAGTTCTTCTTCTGTTAGATGTTTGTTTTTAGAGAGAAGCGAAATAACTTGATCTAATTGTTCGGGTATAATAGTCTCTGATGCTAACAAATCTGCAATTCTTTCTATTATTTCTTCATTGATAATAACATCTTTTCTTCTATTTTCTCTTGGGATATCAATCAGAAGCTTATAAGCTAAATGAGCGTTCATGTTAAGCTCTGCAGTAAATCTGTAGAAACTGTCCAGTTGCTCATCTCGAATGAGAAGATCAACTTTATTTTGGCTGAAACCATATTTTGAATTAAGTTCCTCAAAAACCTCCCAAGGTCGTCTTCCTATATTTCTAGTTATCTTTTCAATTTTATCTAAAGAGATTACAACAGGGGGAGTATCAGTGTCTGGGTAGATTCTATCCTTTCCATGAATGACTCTTAGAAATTCAGAGTTACCATTTCGAATAAATCTTCTGGTTTCTTGTGGAACTCCATCCAGTGCCATCTTTATTCTTTCTATAATTTTCTTTAAAGCGTGCATAGATTGTTTTTCTGAGCCTTTCACAACAACAAATGCATCATTTTCCTTCGGATTTAGAATTGAACATAGTTTCTCATAGAGTTGCTTGTCGATTTCCAATTTACTAGGATAATCTGAATTTCTTCTAATGGATTCATCCTCAAATTCATCACTATGGTATTGATCCGCTCTATGAACACCAGATATTAACATACTTTTTTCAAAAATTTCCAAGCCAAAATCTTTGTTAAGCTGAACTTCGAGTCCAAATAGTCCTTTCATTTTTGGACAAATAACTGCAAAGTATTTAGTTTCAGATTCGAAAAGATGAGAAACATCAACGTATGTGTGTTCGAAATCATCTTTAGTAATTCCTCGTTTAAGCATTTCCTCCTTTATTTCTATCAGAGTATGCTGTCTTACTACTTCATTACGACACATTAAATCAAACAGATCTAAATCTTGAACTCCCTTAATCTCAACTCGGTTTCCACCAGTAATACTAATATTTACATCTTGTCGAGCTGTACCCAAACCTCTTCGTCCAATTTTACTTATTCTTAAAACTCGTCCAATCTGTTTTGCTGTTTCTATCAACTCCTCAGGAGTTTCAACATCTGTATACTCTGTAATTACTTCAGTTAGAGGAAAACCCAACCTATCTAGGTTAAAGTACACTGTTCGACTAGAAGTATCATCCCAATTAACTCTGCGTGCTGCATCTTCTTCAATATACAAATTCGTTATTCGAACTTTCTTACCATTTACAGGTACCCAACCATCTCTTGCGGAAATAAAAGTTCTCTGAAATCCAGTGGTAATAGAACCATCCAAATACTGTTTTCTATTTACCACAATTTCTTCAGCAAATGATGTACAATGGAAGTATTCGGAGAGAATATAACCCTTCTCAATAGCTTCCATATCGGGGAAAAACGGAGGGGTTTCATCCATTTCATAAGTGCAAGTATTTCTTTCATTAGCAAGATAAATTACTTTGTACCCTTTTTCGAATTCTACAAGCATACCTGGGTCGAAGTCTCCCATCTCGCCAAGAACTGGTCGAAAATATCTATAAAAACTGTATTCCATATTTTCTGGATTTTCCTCAAGAATAGTGGGACAATTACAGAAAAGTTTACGTTTAGATTTTATTTGATGGTGAACTTCCAAACCTGCATGAAAGCCTAATTTTTTAAAATCTAGATTGTTTGAGTCTATCATTTTGGACTAAAATTAGAAAAATTCAAAGCGTTAAAAAGTTTCTTCAATGTGACATGAAACATCAACTTGTTAATCATTGTTGAGAAATGCGTGATTCTACTGTTGAATGCAGCACTGATTTAAATTATTAGATTATTATTTCAAAGAACAAGACGGGAAACATCAAAATAATTATAAACAATAAGGTTATCGAGTCTTTTGAATAGTAAATGGCAAGCTACAAGTATACATTCAAGATTCTTTTACTAGGAGACGGTGCAGTAGGGAAGACAAGTTTAGTCCAGAGATTCATTCATAATAAATTTCAGTCAGGATACCTCATGACAATAGGAATGGAACCCTACAGCCGATTTGAGACAATTAAAGATACTCGAATTTGTTTGCAGCTTTGGGATATTGCTGGACAAGATAGGTTCGCATCAATGCGTCAAATTTTCTTTAAAGGCAGTTTAGGAGCATTAGTAACTTATGATATTACTCGTCGCCAGTCCTTTGAAAATCTGGATACTTGGATTCGAGAAGCCAGAACAGAGAGTCCTCGAATTATGCTCATGCTTGTAGGTAACAAAAATGATCTTGAAGATTTGCGAGATGTTTCTACAGAAGAAGGTAAGAAGTACGCAAAAGATTCTGGATGTATCGGTTTTATTGAAACTTCTGCTAAAAATGGAATCAATGTTGGAAATGCATTTATTGTAATGGGAGAGGAAATTCTTCAGGGAATTGAAGCTAGAGATTAAAAATTCCAAAACAAACTTTTCTAATTCTCTTTAACTTCAGCTAGTTGTTGTCTTATTCTTCTTGAGCTTATAATTATTCCTTGTTCATCATAAACAAAAGGAATCACCAAAATTAGTAATTGATCCATACCACTTAATGGTCTAAGTTTATTGATATCAACAGCCGTTGGATAGGTTTCTTCTGTTACTACTATTCCTTCAGCATTTTTTGCATCCAAAGCGAAACCATATCTATGATCAATTTCAATAATTTCAAAATCTGTACAACCTCTTTTTTCCAGATATTTTTGCAATTCTCTTTTTCTTATATCAAATGTTTGCATTAAGTCCAAATTTCGATCAGACCGTCTAAGACTCTTAGCAAATTTATCATTAGTTAAACCAATACGGATTAATTTACCAAAACTTAAAGCGGCTTCCAAAAGTGCCTTGTGCCCTTGATGAAGATGGTCAAAAGTTCCACCCATGATGACTTCATCAACCCACGGCATATTTTCACCTTGATATTGTATCAATGATAACTCTTCTTTAAATCTTCCTCATTTACTACAGAGTTAATAAAAAAAAAGCTGGTGCCCCGAGCAAGATTCGAACCTGCCTCTATGGAGCCACAATCCACAATACTAGCCGCTATACTATCGGGGCAATTAATGTTTATTTTACATCTTTGTTTTTAAAAATTGTCGTAGAATACTAAAAGAGGAATAGCTATCCTTTTTTAGTGGCACGATTTTCTCTAAACAATGAGCTCCGGGAAAATAATTGTTCAATTACACAATTTCAGTAGTGTTAATTACTGTAGAGAATTCGTCAAAATAGCATTGGGATTAGGGGCAAGAGATATAGTCCTTTCTAAGGCATCAGGAACTGCTGCAACAAGTGGAGTACCAGTTGCACAAAAGCTAGTTCATTCAAAAAAAGCTAACCTTCTATATTTGCAAGATATTGATGATTCTGTTGAATTGTGCCAACCTGATGAGGTTTATCTCTTTATCAAACAACCTTTTTCAAAAGAAATCTTTAATCCAGAAAAAATAGCTGTGTCTTATAATAAAGGAAAAAATATTTTACTAATATTTGGTGGATCTGAACCTGGTTTAACTAAACAAGAGCTAGATAAAGGCATTTCAGTTTACTTTGATAAAGGGAATGAACTGGGTTGCTTAGGAGAAATAACACTCGCATTGTATCAATTAAGAAAAGAAATAGAAATAGATGATTAGCTAAATCGCTACACTAAGCTAGGTCCTTTTTCTATAATATGGATATCATTATTCTCTAACAATTTTTACTATTCTTTCTCCTTCTTATTAGTAGTATAGAACATAAACCTACAACTGTTATTAAGAAAATATTTATGTTGCTGAATTCTTTTATTGTGATAACATATCCGGCTAGTTCCATAAATAACCTTGCCATATTTATATCATAAGGATAAGGCTGAAGACTATCAAGAAATCCAACTATTGCTTCAGAAATAGGAAGGATTCCTGGATCATAACTATAATTATATTGAGATTGAGATGTAGCATTAGCGGCTATATAATCTCGTGGGATTGAACAACTTATTGCTTTTCTAATATTTCTAGCTGCTCCAGCTAATCCAATTGGTGTCAACTCTCCTGTTCCAATTATTGGGTGTTTCATATTGATAGCTAATTGTTGGTGACTCAGAGATTTTGCTTTTATACCAATAATTCCAGAAAAATCTTCAAAAATACTTAAGGGGTAATAGTAGTAACGGTCTATTATATCAGCTTCTCCAGTTAACAATTCCCCAAATGCAGCCTCTTTTGTAGGAATATGTTTGAAATTTAACTCGGAGAGTTTTGCAGGACTTCCACCTGAAGCTATTAGATTTACCCAGTACGGTTGTGTTTTTAGGTTTACGATATTTAGTGTAGGATTATATTTGTCTACAACAAATGGTCCGCAGGATTTGACAAGAGACCAACCTACGTTACCTGTGCCTGGAGGTTCCCAGAAGATATTATAACCATAGGTTGAGATAAGAGGTTCAACTTCACTCTTATCTATAATACCAGCATCAAAAGCATTCATCCAATAGTAATCTATTACTTTCATTTTGAATAATAATTGTCCTCCAGAAACATCTGGTCCAATTATTTCAATTGAATCAAGGCTTTCAAAATAGCCAAAAGCAAATTCTCCGTAACGATCTGAATTTACTTCGGGAGTCATATATAATTCATAGCTGTATTTTACATCAGAGGGTAATACTGGACTTAAATCACTGAATTTAGCATTTGGATCAAGGAAAACTGTAATGTTGATTTCATCGTTGATTATTGGAGTATATGAAATATTTTTTGCAATTTCAGGTTCAAAAAGATGAGAATTTTGAGATCTTCTTAATAAAGAACCATAAACAGCTTGCATCCATTGTGCATCAAAGTATGAACTGGCACGAAAGATATTATTGTCGTAAAAAACTGTGGGAGAAACAAAAGTAAGATTGTGATCACTCGGAACATCCCAAAACTGAGTTTGATCAGAAGCTTGACCGAACAGAGTAGTATCCATACCTACTATATTTTCATTGAATCCATAGACATGTTTTAAGTATACAATTCCTATAGCGGGTTGATCTTCATAAATAATACCTTGTAGTTCTTTCCCTTTTTCAATTCTAGTAGTGATATTAGCTTCTAAAAGATATTCAGTTAGTTTTTGGTCAAACTGAGTATTGTTGTATTGATAGAAATTATCACCATAAGGTACTATACTTTCTGAAGCAAACCAGGCTTCGGGATTCCAATCAAAATAATCATTCCATCCCATAAATAATACATCGTAGCCGCCTTCATCATAAG
>JAGLXK010000167.1 GCA_023132955.1 Candidatus Heimdallarchaeota archaeon | reverse complement strand
TTGATCCCTCTTTGAAAAGAATCTTATTATCGTCAAAACCTTTTGAAATTTCTAAAAAATATTCGAATACTGATTTATCTGGATAGTTTATTTTCCAAGGCATTCTTTCTCTCCAGCTTGATTCACTCATTCTGAACCACTAATCATTTTTTAGTTGATACATTAATGAACTTTATTGCGTGTAACCGTTTTTCTACCTAATTTGTCGAAAGAAAACGTTGATAAACTGTCACCTGGACACTCATTTGTGGAAGGTTAATGTAAATTGTCCCCAGAAGATAGTAGGCGCAAAGAGAGTAAAAAATTAGAGAAAGACTATGATGAAGAGCTTTCTCAAATTGCGACTAAATATAATATTGAATTTGATAATGATAGAGAAACTCTTTCTATTAATTTAGCTCTAAAAGGACAAGAAGCTTTAACCAAAGGTCAAATCGAAACAGCAGAAGAAATATGTGATGTACTTTATAATCTCGCAAGTAAGTGGAAAGATGACTTTACAAAAATGAAAACACTACTACTAAATGCTCAGATAGCAAACTACAAGGGAGAATCGCAGTTAGAACATCTTGAAAACGCTCTTTCCTTAGCTAAAAAAATCAAAATTATTGATATTGAAATTGGAATAAGGGTTCAACTAGCTTTTGATTATTACAAAAGACGAACCTACAAGAAAGTTCTCAGAGAGATTAAGAAAATCCAAAAACATCCCGAGTTTTTCTCTGAAAATGCAACAATAGTTCTTGAGCTACAATCTAGAACCTATTGGGAAACAGATGAATATATCAAGGGATTTGACTCTACTCTTAAATGGTTTGATGTTCTAAAAAACTCTCTAAGAGATGTACATTCGCTTTTTCTTGTTATTGTTTACCTTCTAACTGTAATGAATTCTTTAGATCTCCCATATGCTAAAAAGAAGCTTGATGAGATTAAGAATAGCATTTCAGGTCTTTTAATAGAATTAGGTTCAGCTTCCCATTTATTTTCAGAAATACTGATAAATATTGATGTTTTGTTTGCCAAATCCCTTATGCTTGTAGAACCCGAAATCTTGTATCAATTTGCAGATTTACTAATACAATCTTCCAGATGGAATGATGAGGAAAAGTACTTATTTTTGTGTCAAAAACTGTCAGATGCCTTTTATAATATTAACGACTTTAAAAAAGCTCAAAACTTAATGGAAAAAGCATATCAGTTTGCTAAAGAGAAAAAGTATTCCGAAATTGAATCTCTTATTAGATATAAAATGACAGAGATTTCCAGTTTGATATTTTATTTTATGTCTTTCAATCCTCTATTTGATCCATTTAGCGCAAAATCTATTACAATAAATACTGATGATCTCAAGAAACAGTCGTATTTACAAGTCATGAGCCCCATTACGAATAATTTTCCTACAACTTCTTATTCACAGTTTCTAAGAATTATCGAAAAAGCTTCATATAGTTATATACATGAAAAATCACTGAAAATCGAAGGATTTACTGTTGAAGAAGAACGGTGTTTTTTCGTTCTTGATTTAGAGATAGAAAACGAAAGAATAATGCTTCTTATGAAAGAAGATTTCAAAGTAGATCCTGCAGAATATAAGACATTACACTCAACTTTATCTCCCTATTATTCAGTTATTGGTTTATTATCAGATGAAAGAAAAAGTACAATGAACGAAATTGATGAAATAGAAAAAGTTTTACTTAAAGTTCAAAGAGCTATCAATTGTCCTGCTTCTAAGGCTATTATTTACCTGCCTGAGAAAAATCCTCAACTAAATCTATTCCGATTTTATCTCCAAGAGGGTGGTTTTAGAGATCTTAAAGTTAAAATCTTGGATTCAGTCTTAAAATTAAAGACTTCATTTGATTTCCTGAAAATTCCTGATATTTTACAAATTTTTCAAGCAGATCCTATAACCATCTTTGATTTATCTCTAAGAGATGCTGATAATCTGAACCCATTATCAAAATTAATTACTCATGCTTACGGATTCAATGTATCATCTGAAACAATGCACGATTTCTTCCAAGCATTAATTGAAGATTTCCTAAAGAGAAGTGATACTAGATTCTGGAAAGATTTTTACTATCAATATGCTTGGGTGCAAACTAAAGGAATATACCTATCTCTATCAAATGAGTTCCTTGAGAAGAAAAAAGCTTTAAATGATAAATTGGTTGAAATTGCAAATAAACTAGGTGAGGGAGAGAAAATTTTGGAGAGCCTATATTATCGAACCTTTATGGGAATTGTTGCTAAGAGTGATAATTTCATGCAAGATTTCGAGGTTCTTAAATCAAAATTAAACGATCATGAAAGCAGGAAATTTAGTGTTATATCTAAAATTATCCAGCTTTTTAAAGATGAAAATTTAGATGAGGAGTACAATCTGGTTGAAACTCTTAATTTGCTCTGTGAATTATGTGAATTCAAAGATTGGGATATTTTATTAGAATTATTTATCTATCTTCTTGGCGAGTTACAGGAGATTAAACCTCTATTTGAAATATGTAAAGAGAGAGATGTTAAAGACAGTGGAATATATCTGTACCTGCACCTAATTAAACACTTAATCAAAATTGAGAGACATGATTCAGCAAGTGAACTGCTAAGTTGGGTTCTCAATACAATAAATAGTCGGAAAGAGAAGTTTCACTTCTCTAAACACATTTGGGATTATCTATTTGTTACAGCAAACATGTATATGTATTCCCTTACTAGTGAAGTTCCTGATGAAACCTTAAAGAAATTTGGTGTGGATAAAAATGACGTTATTCGAAGCTTATTAGATAAAAAAGAATGGATTACTGATCCTTTATTCCTTGTTGAAATTCTTAACGATTATATCTTAACATTACTTGATAAATCGAACTTCTCTGAGGCTGAAAAACATTATCGCTGGGTTGAGCAATTAATGTTCTATTACTGGGATATATTCACGAATGAAAATAATAAAGATTTACTGAAAAACGTTAATGAAATTAAAAAGAAAATCGAAAGCCAACACTTAATATAATAAGTATGCTTCTAAACAATTAACAATTTACATAATTTATTTTGTAAGAGTGTAATTAAATCAGCCTTACATCGACATTCTTGTTTGTTTCACTTTATAAATAGTTTTAGTATTATTATTCTACAATGCGTCTAATTCTAATTATGTTAAGGTTATGTCACTGTAATCCATAAAAATCTTTATGAATGATGGTACGATTGAAAGTGTGTAAAATAAATATTCCAATAATAGTTCATATCCATACTTGGTGTCAAATTCATGTCTTCTGAACACGATATAGCTATAATCTCTGTGGGGTACAGGGACAGTCCTTTCACAAAAGAAATAATTCAAAATGACATAATCCCTTATTCCATTGTAGCTAATAACTCAAGTGATTTCCAAATCCATCACGCTGATCCCTCAAAGATACTTCTTTACAGCCTTGAATTCACCAACATAATTGAAATTATTGCTAAGAAAAGCATGGATTCATTAGCAGTTTTCGAAACCCTAGGACAATTTTTTGAATTTTACAATCCCTTACATCTTTCAACACTTAATTACCTAATATCAAAATATGCGACTAGTATAAAACCTAAAAAAAAGGGATACATGCAGGCATGGAAAAACATCACTACAGCCATATTTGACAGTGAATTTATTTACCCATTATTTGAAGAGAGTAGAATTTTCCATATTAAAGAAGGAGAAGTGGAAATTCCAGTACGTCAATTCCTAATCTCTTCTGAATTAGAAGAGCAAAAAGGAAACTCAAAGAATAACAATAAAGCTCTAAATCAAGTTCTTGAAGATATTTCAGGTATAATAGATCTTGAAGAAACTAGTAAAATGAAAATAAGCTCTAGTGCTGTAAGAAAAATCACATCAGCAACAGCTGTTATCATAATTCCAACAGATATAGTTTCTTTATTCATTTTGTTCAATTCCAATCACTTTAAAGAAACTTTACAAAAATCTGATGGAAAAATAGCTATCATTTCCCCATTCTGGCCTGGAAATGAGATTAGTAGAATTGAACGAACAATACTACAAAAAACAAATTTTGAAGCAAATCTTGTAAATGTTGCAAAATTGGTTAAAGACTGTGTGGATGCAGTAATAATTGATACAAAAGACAGTGATTTAGTTCCTTCTCTTAGAGAAGAAGGGATTACTGTTTTAGTGGAAGATTTATCTCCAAAAAACCAATCAACACAAGAATTTCTGGATACAGTTCTGAAAAGTATTGACATTTCGTTAGATACAATCGCTATTGAACCTCAAGGTTTGATTGAAGGTTTAGGAGAAAAACTTGTCAATTTATTTAGAGTTCGAGAACCTAAACAAGAAAAAGAAGAAGTTAAGACTCTTGAAATCTCAATTAAAGAGGAAGATCTAGAACTTATAGAATCAATATTTGAGGAAGGAATTTCAGTAGATGAACCAAAGGAAATGGAAACTGAAATATCTGAAGATTTATCTGAATCTGATGCTCTTACCGACGAGTTTGAAATGGAAGTAATTGATACTGAAGAAACTATTCAAACAATACCTACTCCACCTCCAAAAGATGCAGGTGTGGATGGTGAATTTTATTACCAAAAAGCTGAAGGTCAGTTCGTACTACCAGGTATTGAACAAATTACACAATTTGAATTGGAAGAACTAGATTCTTTAGATGTCGATGAACACATCATAACTTCTTTTATTGAAAGAGCAATGACAAGCAATGCAACAGGGGTGGAGGTTGTTTTTTCTGATTTGTTGTCTTTACAAAACAATCCTCTATTAATAGATAAGATCTTCCAAACGATACTCAAGCGATTGATAAAATTTAGAGATTTAAATCCAGAAGAGAAAATTGCTGATATGATTACCTATTTATCAGCTCACAAGCCTGAGTATTATCACGAAAAGCTGAACAATTTGCTTGAAGATACTCTTAATTCTGAAGAAGAAAAAGAATTCTATCAGAATCTAAAAACAACTTCTCTAGTTGTTAGAAGTTCTTTACTTATTGCAGGAGAGGTAATTGAGAAATTCTTGCAAAAGAATATTGTCACTTCAGATGCTTATATTGAAGATAGACTGAAACGCATGGTTAATGCTTTTGGAGTTGCCAATATCGACTTATTACAATTATTATGCAGAATTCTTGTGAATATATACAAACAAGAATTGGAAAAGGAAGAATCAGATGAAACTATAACTCGAAGAATTATTTCATTTTTGACTATGTTTGATGGACTTAGTGTAGCCATATCTTTGGTAACATTAGGGTCAGAAACAGCAGTAGAATCTATTACAGATGCCATTAAGGAAATGGCTTTGAATAACTCCTTTAAGAAGATAATTACAGATGTTTTAACTGTCTTCAACGAAGGCTCTTATGAGGATCTGGTGAAAGCTTTTCAAGGACGTATTTTGCCCGAAAACGTCGAATTTGAGATGATGAAAAAGAAATACATCACTAGTCTTTCAAAAGTGGGTTCAATACCATTAGAACTATTCGCTGAAAGAATTGGATTATCAGTTGATAAAGCAGAAAAAATGATTTATGATATGATTTTGCAAGAAGAAATTCCAGCAAGAATCGAATTAGTTAGTGGAAGACTCTATATCGTTCAAGATATTGAAGAAGCTGAGGTTATAACAGAAGGGTCAACTGAAGAGATAACAAGAGAGACCAAGGAAACTCTTGAAAAAACTGATGAAAAAGTAGAACAACTTGATCAGGAAGAAGTTACAGAGACACTCGAAGAACATCCTGAGCAAAAACGAACTAAAGAGATTTTAGAGAAAGAATTTGCTTGTACTCAATGCCAGAAATCTTTCAAGACAGAAAGAGGTTTAAAAATGCATGTAAGCAGGGTTCATAAAGAATAATATAGCTCATGGAATAATTTTCTATTCAACTAAAAGTTTTATTTTTAAGATAGATTTTTTTATTTGGTCAAAGATGTTTATTCATGAGAAAATTCCAGATTGCTGTAATAGGTTCGGGGAATATCTTAGAAGATTCAGAAGAGTATTTGTTAGCAAAAAAATTGGGGAAACGATTAGTTGACAAAGATTTCATAATTTTATGTGGAGGATTGAAAGGGGTGATGAAAGCTGTATGTGAGGGAGCTAAGGAATCTAAGAAGTATTCTTATGGGCAGACAATAGGCATTCTTCCATCATTAGATAAATCCTCTGCTAATCCTTTTGTTGATATACAAATCTCAACTGGAATGTCCAACGCTAGAAATCAAATAATCATTGCTTCCGCTGATGCAGTTATTGTGGTTCGTGGAGGTGCGGGAACTTTATCTGAAATTTCATATGCCTGGCAAATGAATAAGACAATAATTTCACTCAAGAAATCGGGAGGATGGGCAGAAAAACTAGCTGACTCAAAAATAGACGGAAGTAGAAAAGATAAAATTATCTCTGCTTCATCTGTAGCAGATGTTTTGAAGCACTTAGAAAAAATCATAATCTGATTATGCTATCAATAGACTTTAAAGACTAAGTACGAGTGTAATTTTATGCTAATTTGTTTGTTCAGGTTAGAGGATGTTGGTCCAAACTTAGTCGAAATGGTATTAGACAGAAATGTTGAATTTGATCAGGATACAATAGATAAATTCACATTCTCAGGATCAGTTACTTATTCTCTAGTTTTTCAAGGAATGATTACCCTTGATGACATGGCTTCAGAACTTTATGGTCCTTTTCCATTTGCTTTTTCTTCAGGTTTTGTTCAATATGCCTTTTCATTTATTGCTGCTGATAAGACTATGAAAGACAAAAGGATGAAAGAAAAAACCCTAGGTTTAATTATTATGCTTGTACCAGAAATGGTTTCAAAGATAGATACCTTTAGAGAAGAACTAGCTAAGGTTCTTTTATATAAGTTTCATAAAGTTTACAAAATAAGTCAAGTTAACAAAGTTTTCCTACAAGATATCATTAGCTCCTATAATAAGATATTACAGGACCTCCTAAGTTTTAAGCAAGCAGATTTATTATCTGAACAGATACTAGAGTTTCTACAAGTAAAAGAAAAGCCCAAAAAGAAAAAAACCATTATTGATATTGGAGTTATATATCCTAAAGAACACACTAGTTTTATCAAGAAATACTATGCTTCCTTATTGGGTTCCTTACCTTATACCGAAACCGCTTATTCGAAAGACAAAGCAGTAATCAAAACTCAAACACATGAGTTTAGTTTTGTTATGGATTCGAAAGTTGAAGATAATTATTTGAATAAACAAAGTGCATTAATTCTCTTAGCAAATGTTAAAGGAAAGAAATACTCAACTCTTTATCAAGTGTTAAAAGAACTCAAGTCTAAACCTAAGATAGCATTAGTCGTTTCCCTTCCAGGCAACATTGAAAAAGCAAGTGGTGAGTATGCTAAATTCTTTACAGGTCTTCAAAGATACATTGGTGATTTGCCCTTCTTTTCTGCAAGTTTTAGTACAAATTATGAGTTTAAAACAAAAATGTTAGAAGCTCTTTTTTGGACACTTTCACCAGATTAATTTGTGCTAAATTTACATTATTTTAATTGACTTCTGTTTAATAATTTCTTCTTGTATATCAGCACCTATTCCAAATCCTTGAGGAACAGATATTGTTCCATCTTCATTCAATTCGAAGATTGGATCTATAATATAGTCGGTATAATATCTAGCACTTTCACTTATGTCGTTTGGTAATGAAAAAGTACTCAGACTTGCAACTGCAACATTCTTAGCCCTTCCTATTCCTGTCTCTAACATCCCTCCACACCATAAAGGAACTTTAACTAATTCTGATAATTCGTGAATAAGTAGAGTTTCAGTTATTCCTCCTACTCTTGCAGGTTTTACATTAATGATTTTGCAAGCATCTATTTCAACAGCAACTCTTGCATCGTCAACACTTTTTATCGATTCATCCAAGCATATTGGAGTAGCCAGCTCCTTCTGAAGTGAAGCATGGTCGATAATATCAAAATACTGTAATGGTTGCTCGATCATCATTAGGTTATATCTATCTAAGTTAACGAAAATGTCCTTATCTTTTAGCCTATAGGCACTGTTAGCATCTACCATTAAAGGTATATTTGGATACTGATCTCGTATTCGTTTAATTATTTCAACATCCCATCCTGGTTCAATTTTAATCTTAATTCTTTGATAATTTTTTTCTAGAGCTGCTTTAATCTTATCTAGAAGAATATCAGGATCTTGTTGAATTCCTAATGAAATTCCTGAAGGTATCTTTTCTTTTGTCCCTCCAATTAATTTTTGTAAGGATTTCTTATTTAATCTACCAAAAAGATCCCAAATAGCATCTTCAACACATGCTTTTGCCATTTGATTACCTTTTATACTTTTGCAGATGTCCTTGAACTCTTTAGGATGAAGTAGTTCCTTTTCTTTAATCCAAGGTACAATGAATTTTGAAATTATGTGGGTGCAAGAACTAATGGTTTCTCCAGAGTACCAAGGACCGTTCTCAGATACACACTCTCCCCAACCTTTCTCACCTTCAGACTCTAAACAGACAAGTAGCATTTCACGCTCTTTTGTTTCTCCAAAACTTGTTCTGAATGGGTGTCGTAAGTTCATTTTAATTAGGTAAAGACCAGCTTTTTCTATTTTCATACTAACAACCTAGCTATGAAATTCATTTATAGTTTCTCTATAAAATATTATCTCTTCACTTTTTAAGGATATGAAAGCATCTCATTGACTTATTTTCTTTCATTATTACAAAATCAAATATTTTATAGCCTTTACTGAAATAATTTTTAAAACTGTCTCTAGTTTTGTTTCTCCATTCTATTGCAAGATTTTTGTTTTTAGCTAAATATTCAATAATGTTACTTGGAATTTCGATTGCTAATAGAGAATTTGGGTTTGTTAAATTCATTTCAGTAATTTCTAGAAATATTCCTTTTCTTCTTGTTTTTAAAACTGAATGATTCTCATTTGAAACAATTTCGGTGAAATCTTGTTGTTTGTGAGCCAGGTATTCTTTTACATGATCAGAATCAAGATACCAATTACAATATAATCGATCTGTCTCCAGTCCTACGTTGAGTGCATCCTTCATCTCCCCCCAATAATTTACATTATACGTTGCACAAGTAGCACCAAGCTTATGTAAATTTAAATAACAATTTTTTGATTGTAATGGATCAAAAGTCCAATTGATAAGCTTATATCCATTTTTCAATGCCCAATTTCTTTGCTCTAATTTGAGCTGAAGTCCAATCCCTTGATTTTGATATTTCTCTCTAACAGCGTTGTGATGGGAATAAATGAAAACACCATAAGGGTCCTTGTTTCCTACCCACCCCCATACATAACCAATAAGTTCTTCTTTTAGGTATGCACCAATAACTACACCTCCACTCTTCAGAGTTGCGTAAATTAGTCTTTTTGGGACTAGCTCAACATCTGGCATTTTCCAAGCATCGCGTTGAATATCTTCTAAATCAGGATATTCGGCGAAATTTAATAGTTCCCTATATTGAATGACTTCTTTCATTTCTTACTACCTATTTCTTGTCAAAGGACAGTGATTGAACCGTTGGATTAGAAAGAGATTCGAATAAGATTATGGCAAAAGCATTGCCTAAATTACTTGGAGTTAATCTTTCTCCTTTAGTTAATCTACGTATTTTGAATTTCAATTGTTGAATGATTGTTTCCTTGTTTTCTTCAATATATACATAAGGATCAGATACGAATTTCGCATACTGACGAATGTCTATAATTGGTAAGGCCATTTGAGGATATTCTTCAAAAATACTGAACCACGTTTCAAGTAAATACTGCATATATTTCTGTTGGTTTGCTATATCTTGAACTCCAAATTCTTCAATTGCTAATCTTTTCAAAACTCTCTCGATGTTTTTCTCGAGATTTTGACGCTTTATTTCTGTCAATTCTCTCTGAAGTTTTAAAGTTTCAAATAGTGTTTGTTCAATAGCTGCTAGTATCTGTTCAATTCTTCCCTGGTCAATTTTTATTTGATCAAGTTTTTGATACTCTTGTTTTACAATTGCATATTTCTCTTCAAGTTCTCTCTTTCTCTTTATTATCAGTTTTTCAAAAGTATCCTTCAAATCTTGATAGTAAGGTTGAATCAGGTTCATCTGAATTAAATCAAAGAGAACTTCATCTTTATCCCCTATAGGATAGTTTGTAAGAATCTTTTGATAGATTTTTCCTGTGGGTTTGGGTATTCTCTCAAAATCTTCTTCTTGAATTATTTTTTCTAAAGCATGAGCGAATATTGACGCAATAAAACGCAAATCAATTGAAAATTCCCCAACTTCAAAATATAGATATGCCTCAGTAAGAGCATCAATAAAGTTACGAAAAACTAGAATAGATTGAACTATATTGTCTTCAATATTCAAACTACTCAATTCAATAAAATGATGAATTATGTGTTTAGAGGAATTCATCACAGCTTTAATACAATTTACAAAGGACGCCAATAGACCCACAAATTCATCATCAGTGCAACTCATTTTCTTATTAGTTGCTTCAAGTAGAGCTGAAATATCTTCAGCATAAGCCAGAGGTTCATATTTCTTGATTAAATCATCAGTAATTATGATTCCATAAATTGCCAGAGCCATATCTTTTTTCTGTGGAGATAAGAAACCAATTTCGGTTTTTAGTTCTTTCCTAAGTTCATTTAGAAATGTAGGTTGTGTTAAGATGAAGTGACGCATTTTTGCTTCTAAATTTGAATAAAGGGCACTGAAATCATTTACTATCTCAACAACATCTTTTGAATTATATCTTAGCTCTTCTGTATTGAAAATATCTCCACTCAATTAAACCACACCTCCAAAAATGGAAAAAATCCTCTCGAGATTTTCGATAGTTTTTAATTCTCGAACTTTAACATATGGAGTTACTTTCCAGCCCTTTAATTCTGTTTTTTGAATTACTTTCTTTGGATCAAATTCCCCTGAAATACCATTCTTTACATCTCTCAGAATAACTGGAAGTGATACTGCTGATATAAGATTTGAGGATTTATATCGAGTGTCTGTTATGCATGCAAATATAGTTATTTCATTTTCTGATTTGCATTCAAATTCAAAGAAAATTCTAACTACATCATTAGTATCTTTTATCCTAAAATGTGCAAGTGAAGGAATTGATATTTTTTTATTAAGTTTAAGTTCAGAAAGTTGATTTAAAAGTAGAATAATTCTTCTTGGTACAAATGAGTTCTGGATAAATTCAAATATTTTTTTGGGTGAAACTTCATCTTTTGATATTACAATTTGATCAAGGTTTTCTGGATAAACGAAAGAAATATTTTCTATTTTGAGCAATGGTGGTGCTAGAACTATCTCTCCACCACAATCACATTTCATGAGAGTTTCATCTCTATTATCAGAATATATTCTACCACATTTTCCGTTACATTGTTCTAAATCTTTCTGAATAAATGTGTTCATAAACAGAGCAGAAGTTATAACGGGAGTTATGCTAGATTGTTCTATTCCCCCTCTAAGACTTGCTTCTTGACATATTTGCCAATGATAAAACCTTCCCAACATTTCAAGGTTTTTTTCTATTTCATCTAAAGAACTATTTTGAGTTAGAATTCCATCCTCAATTTGATGTTCAACTCTCTTAACAACGCCCTGTAAAGCATCCAGAATTCGATTGGTTTCAATTGATGCATTTGTCAAATTAATGTCATTGAAGTATGAGAAAAACAAATTAAAGAAGAAGATATCATCTTTGTCTTTTAGTAATGCTATTCCTGATTCTTGACCTTTTAGATTGTCAATGGGTAAAGAATTGAGTTTTAGACCTTCAAGAATGATATTCTTTTCATAAAAACAATCAGAAAATTTAACGTCTTTGAAAAGCTTAAATAGTTGCTTTTTGATATTTACAGAAGAAGTAGACTCATTTGTTTCAAATGCTTCAAAAAAGTGAACAGGTAATTCCAAATCCTTTTCCAAGAGTTCACAAGCAAGAATATTGTAAATATCTCTCATATCTTCCACACAGAATTCTCCTTATCTTTTTCAAGTGCTAAATTTTTTTTACTTAATTATAGTATAGCCTATATACAGTTGAAGGGTTTTTCAACTTTTACATAATTTTCGAAAATTATTGTGAAAACTACACAAAAAAACTAATCTACAGTGATTGACTCGCTTTCAATTGCGATTGTAGCAATTTTTTTGAAAGCTGTGAAAAGATTTACTTTAGCCTTAGCGGAGACCTCAAAATAAACTGTATTGATATTTTCAGCATATCGAGTAGCTTCTTCCTTTGTAACCTCTCTAGATTCCTCCAAATCCAGTTTATTACCTATAATAACGACTGGAATATTACCAACAGTTTTCTTTAATAATTCATGCCAAAAATCTAGTTTGTCAAAACTTTCTTTTTTAGTTATATCAAATACTAAAGCAGCAACAACAGAACCCATGAAATAGGTAGGTAAGATAGGAAGAAACTTTTCTTGTGATCCTGAATCTCCAATAATTATCCTTATTTCTTGACCCTCTATTATAGTATTCCAAATAAGGAAATTGGCTCCTAAAGTAGGTTGATGAGAAATTGGAAAAGCATCTTGAGCTTGTCTTAGAGCAATGGATGTTTTTCCAACTCCAGGTTCTCCACACAGTGAAACTTTGAAGCTTGATTCAGTCATTGCTTCTAAACATCTCTTTTCATTACTTTAAAGCATTATTATAATCCTAAAGGGTAAAAAGAAAACCATTTATACAGTTATTGAAATCACATGTTGACTGAGCATGTCTGAAAGAGAGCAATGTGGAGATTATGAAATTTACCTTGACAACCAGGATTGGTGGGTAATCAAGAGTTTAATTTCTGGGACTATTTTAGGTAAATTTTTAAAGAAAGAAGATGCCCTGAATAAAATCGCTGTTTTCATTCAGAGTGATGATGAAAGAACCGAATCCGAATCAGTTTGTTGAGAAAGATGCATTTAAATGATTCATGCTTTCGAATAATTCACAAAAACAACAGATGTCTCTTGTTAGATTGTTCATCTCAGATTTTCTGGATCTTGGAACCAAACTCAATTCCAAAGGAGCTCTTTAATCAACAACTGAATTTACAAGTTTTAGAGAAGAAACTTTTGAGATCTGATGATTCTTATTTGCAACAATTAAAAGAAAATGTTGAGCTCTTAAGAAAAATGAATTTCTTTGTTCCATTGAAGGGAGGTATCAAGGAAAATAACTCCTATCAAAGTTCAGATATAACTCAGATTTATGTGAATCCATCTTTGGACTGCAATTTGAACTGTTGGTTCTGTTACGCAAAAGATGCGAGAAAGAAGAACGATTCAAAATTAGATTTTGAAGGTATAAGCAAAATAATCATACCTATTCTGGATTATAAGAAAGAAAACAATTTTTCAGATTCCATCGGCTTTTCCATTGGTTTTACTGAAGAGTTAACCCTCAATTTCCAACTTTTTAAGCGGATTAAAAGCTTTATATATAAAATAAAGAACCAATACGAATTCTCTATATTCCTTTTTCTACCTTCAACAAATTTAATGCAAGTTACAGAGGAGTATGTAGATTTTATCAATGATTACAAGCATCTAACTGTTTCTATTGATTTAGACAACAAGAATCAAGTTAACAATGTAGTTCAAAACATTGAGAAATTCAAAAGAGATGTTGAAAAAAACTTGATCATACCTATTCATTCAAAAATCGAAAATATCTATGATATATACTCTAAGTTCTCAAATTATTTTGATTACATCTCTCTGAGACCTGTGAGAGTTAAAATAGATTCAGAATATCCTTGGACATTGGAAACACTAAGCAATATTAAGATGGAAATTTCTAAACTATTTAAAAAACTGCTCTTATTGGATGATGAAAATCTTCTTTCATTTTTTGAAAAAATAGGACCAACTGATTATTTTGCGCGATATTTTCATCGGATTATTGAAAGGCAGAAACTGGATGAAAGATGCATTGCTGGGAAAACTGCATTTGCTATAAGTTCGGTTTTGGAAATATCTCCATGTTCAAGTTTGTCTGATTATGAAGGTTTATCTGTTAAAATCTCTGACTTTAATATTCAAGATGCACTTGAAAAATTGAGAAAAGAAATACCCAACTACAAAGAAACAGAGTGCTCAACTTGTTATATTCAAAGTTATTGTGGTGGTCCTTGTATGGATTGGGTTGTTAAACTAGATGATCAAAATCTACTCCATCCAAATAAAATAGAATGTGACTTTAACAAGCACATTGTTGACGAAACTCTATTTTTCATCTCTGATTTGATTGAGGATAGAAAAACATTATTTGATTTAATTGTCAAAGAAAAAAAATTGAGGAATAGATTGAACTATCCCTTGGATTTTAATCAGTTTTCGAAGTTTTTTAGTTGATTAAGGTAGCCAGCCAATTAAGGTTGGGAAGTCTGAAGGACTAAATAGAGTAACTTGGAAAGCATAAAGAATTACCAGAAGTAACCAACTTAGAGCAAACCAAATAATCATTGTACCGAATGTTGCATAAAGCGCTCTTCTTTCAGATATTCCTCCACCTAATACCCATATTATCCAGCAGATAAGAAATATGATTATTCCAAAAGTAATAGCTCCTGCACTTCCAATAAAGTTGAAATTCACACCGAATACCCATGCAAGAGCAGCGACTACAGCCATTATTAAATTCAACCAACTCCATTTCTTTACTTCTCTTCTAAACATAATTGAACACATTATTGCTGCAGCTATGTAAAAGAGAACTGAGTTAATTATTATCACAATTATTATGTGAACACTAGGACTTAAGGCCATATCAACTGTAAAAACAGTTGAATAAATAAGTTTTATTCAGAAAAGCGTAAACTTAACTATTTTGAATCCTATGTATGATAACAAATGTTCGTTCCACCAAGAAGAAACCATCATCAACAAACCTGCACAATTTGCAATCAACAACAGACAATCTCTTCTTCCCTAGGTGTCTGTAAATCATGTCTTACTAAATATGAAGCTGAATCGAAGGATTTGATTGAACAAGCACATTTGCATGCAAGGGGAAAATTTTCTCTTCCACTTTATCCTCCAAAGGGAGATTCCTTCTCTTGTGATTTGTGTAATCATAAATGCAGTTTTTCTGATAATGACCTCAGTTATTGTGGTTTAAGATATAGTAAAGACGGGAAATATGTTTCATTATCCACTAAGAATTTGGCTACTTTGGATTATTATTTTGATCCATTACCATGCAATTGTTGTGCAGCATGGTTCTGCCCAGCTGGAACAGGGAATGGATATCCTAAGTATGCATATAAAAGCGAGAAGGAAGTTGGATATAATAATCTATCAATATTTTTCTATGGCTGCTCCTTTGATTGTTTATTTTGTCAAAATAAAAATCATAAGAATGTGAAAATGGGTTCAAAAGTAACTATCGAAGCACTAGTTTCAGCATTCAAGAACAACTCTAAGGTTTCGTGTGTTTGTTTCTTTGGAGGATCACCAGAACCACAATTCACCTTTGCTCTGGAGCTGTCAAGAAGAATTGTTGAGGTAGCAAAATCAGAGAAAAGAATAGCTAGAATCTGCTGGGAATGGAATGGCTTTGGAAATAAGAAATATATTGAGCAAGCAGCTCAATTATCTTTGCAATCAGGGGGGAATATTAAATTTGATTTAAAAGCATGGACACCTCAAGTTCATAAAGCTTTAACTGGGGTGGATAACAAAAAAGTTCTAGAGAACTTTGAGTTTGTAGCAAAAAACTTCTTTGAAGAAAGACCTAATTTACCTGTTCTAAATGCAACAACACTATTAGTTCCTGGATATATTGACGAGTATGAAGTAGAAAAAATTGCATCTTTCGTCTCAGAACTTAATCCTGATATACCTTATTCTTTATTAGGTTTTTATCCCCATTTTGAATTCTCAGATTTACCTTTGACCACTTTATATCATGCAGAGAGATGCTATGAAGTAGCTTCAAGACATTTAACAAATGTGAATATAGGTAATAAACATCTTCTGACTTAGTTTGTAGTTTTCAAAAAAGATTTCCACATATCAATTTACTAGAAGTAAATTTGCTTGATACTCAATATTGGTAGGTGAGATTTTTCTCGTAAAATATATTTTCATAAGCAGCAGATAAGGAAGTGTTGAAATTTAAGTTGTATTTATTACTTCCTTTTAATGCTAGAACTAAAAAAAAATGAAGCTAATTTTTTAACGTATTTTCTTAACAGTAATCACTGTGAAAATACTACTTAATATCACAGATGGTCCTAGAATTATAAAAAACGCAATTAAATCTATATATTTATTACTTGGTAACACTTTATCATATAAAACTGCCATTATTCCAAAACCAATTCCAATACCAATGAGACCAGTTATTGAAAAGATGAATGAAATAAATTTCGCTTTAGGTTTGTTGAAAGTAAATGCAAATATGATCAATGTTAATACTAGCGGAATAATTGTATAAATTAACCACAAAACAGTAGTAGTAATAATTTCAAAAAAATTTTCTGTTGCATTTGAAGCACTTTCCAATCCAATTAATAGAAAGAATTCTAATAAAAAGAAAAGAAAGAAAAATGATACCAATCCAATTAAACTTAGATACTTAGATTGGGGAGAGAACATTTCTGAAAAAAAGGATTTTTTATCTCTTCGCTCTTTAGTTAAATCAGTCATTATATCAAGCTCCTAGGAAACCTATATGAGTATAAACTTCTGGACTATAACCATTCTGAACTAACCAGTCATCAGCAAATAGTGAAACAAGATTTAGCACTTTAGTATTGTATGAATAATAATCAAAGTATTCATGAAAACTCATTAATGTAGCTTCTATTTCACATCCACAAACACCTGAAATTTTATTATAATCTATTTCAAAAAGATCAAATATTTCTGCTGATAGCTTATTGTTTGTTAATGGTATATGTATATAAGCTATACCATTATTAGAATTATATTCTAGCTTTAAAGATCTAATGTTCCATTTATAATCACTAGCCATTTGTTGAAATATATCTATACTTACTGGTTTTTTAAATGATAATAATGCAGTTGTTTTCTTAGTGGGATTTTCAGATATTTTCTCATTCAATTTTTTAATACATAACGCATTAAAAGCATTTATTGAAGAATCACTATCTAGGTTTATAGCTGATATAATTTTAAATTTATCAACAGTAATTTGCCTTATTTCGATTTCAAAGTTAAAAATTGGACATTTTATTGTAATCATTGGTTTTGAAGGATAAATCGATAGAGGAAGATCCTCATATTTTGTTGTTTGTGTTTGTTCATTATAGTTGCTATTGCTACATAAAGTACCACTTCCTCCTCCACTACCTGGATATATTGTAAACGAGAAAGTTTGTCTCAAAAGATGGTCATAATCAGCAGCACCTCCTGTAAAACCATCTACTTCAGATGTCAACCAGTGAGAGTTTGAGTAAGTTCCAACTCCTAGCCCATCTAAAGAATCCCAAAGAGACCATACATAATAATAGTATTCAGGGAGGAGATTCACTTCTGGATCTCTTACATGTAACTCCCATTCAGGATCATCTTCTACTTCGTAGTCTACAAAAGTATCTTGTATATTTGTATAGTAGAAACCTCTATAATCAAAATAGTGCTGATTTGATCCAGATATAATTCTTTCTTCAATCTCGTGAACATATCTCGCCCAGCGTCGCCACCATTTTGAAAAATAATCCTGAAACTCTTGATCTACTTTAAAACTTGAGTAGAGCTTTAATGTAGGATACGCATATGTTTGTCCTTCAGGAATAAATGTATCATAAAATTCCGTTTGCATATAGTACATGTATGGTGAAAACTCAAAAGTATGTCCTTCATTATTGTCTTTTCGAGCTGCATTTATGTTATTAATACTACTTATTAAAAAACAAAAAAATAAGAAATTCACGTATATAATAATTCTTTTAAATTTCATTTTACTCCAAACTCCGTCTTCTTACTATTCGTTGACTTAACTAAAGCTATTTAACTATATTAATATAGCTTGCTAAATCCTAGCACGTTCTGTTCTTTGTTGGATTTTTATCCCCCTTTTGAATTCTCAGATTTGCCTTTAACCACTTTGTAACATGCAGAGAGATGCTATGAAGTGGCTTCAAGACATTTAGCAAATGTGAATATAGGTAATAAACATCTTCTCTGCTAATGGTTGGTTATAGTTACCAATTCTTTTATACTTAAAACTACTAGAATATACGATGAAGTTTTCATTGAAATTTAGATTTTAGTTAATTTCGCTGTTATTAGTAATTCCAATTGTAACAAATAAGTCATTCTCATATAAGTATGAAAATTTAAATGTTGTTCAAACAAGAATACCAGATCTAAGTTGGCCTCCAGAATCTGAACTAGGAAATCCAAAATATGGTGAATATACTGAATTCTTTTGTAGTATAAAATATGAGATTATTAATAATAATTCTGAATTTTCAGTTTATACAGCTGCATTTCCATATTTTATTCCACGAATAAATGCTAGTTTTGTTGACCCAATTTTAGAAGTTGGAATTAGTTATATCTTCCTTGCTGCTTGTGGATATATCAAAATCAAGGAAGGAATTGATGAAAAAAATAGTGGTATCAATTTCGTTGTGGAAAACTATTACAATGAGACCTTGCCTTTAGGGAATTACACTCTATGGTATGATGTTACACATGCTGATGAACTTATACTATCTCCGTTTTATTCATTTATTAATGTTACAGAGAATCAAATCTTAATAACTCACCAAGGTACTAACAAGACTTTAACTTATCCTGAACTAGTGGAAACCAATATAACAAATTATTGTCTTGTTTCCACAATAGCAATCTTAGTAGGTTGTTTGCTTGTAAAAAGGAAAAAAAACTATTAAATTCACCCAATTAACTTAAGAAAATGACTTTCACATTTGTTTTTGCAATCACTATTACCAAATCCTAGAATTGGTGAAAATTCGTTTAGCTTATTTATGGTTTGATATATTTCACATTCCTTTTTCTGGTTTATGGAAACTGCGATACCTAGAATATCACTTGCTTTGTGCATTGTAACTTGGTCTATATGCCAATGCTTCTTCTTTTGTTTTCTAATATGTCTATGTAAACGTGAAGTTAAACCTCCAGCTCCAAAAGCACTTCCCACATAGATATAAAACCCTCTTTCTAATTCAATTTCTTCTTCTCTAATATTAATTGTAATATTTTCTGAAATATGCAAAAATAATATATAAGTACCACTTAACCCTTGTGTAAATTCTATAAGAGGACCTGTAAGAATAATTATCCCTCTTCTAATTCTAGTGCTTTTTCCCAATAATCTAGTGCTTTCTCTTCTTCTCCAAGATCTTCTGAAATATCTCCAAGCATTCTATATAATCTGGCTTCTGTTTTGTTATATCGCAAAGCATCTTCTAGATAGGAGATTGCCTTTTCATTGTCTTTTGAAGCCCAAGACAGAGAAGCGAGTGACATAGATGCTTCCAAGAAGGATGGATCTCTGCTTAAACATTCTTCATAATATCTTATAGCTTCTTCAATATTAGCTAAGGAAGCATAGATATTTGCTAAATTAAAGAATCCTAACACATTATCAAGATCTAATTCAATAACTTTGGAGAAGGAATCAATTGCCTGTATAAAATCTTGTTTTGCTTCTAAAGTCTTCCCTAGTTGAAACCAAGCTTGTAAATTCTCTTCATTAATTTTAGTTGCTGATCGAAAATAATCTTCAGCTCGATCATAATTGTCTAGATCTAAGTAAGTATCTCCAATCTGCATGAGAATCTTTTCATTTTTTGGGTCGAGTTGCTCAGCTTTCATTAGATTGTTCCAACTCTCAATCTCATTGCCCATCTTCTTGTAAATGGTTGACAAAATACTATAAACAGCTATATTTTCTTCAAATTCAAGGAAATTTGTAAATGCTTTAGTTGCATCAAAATATTCGCCTATTTCAAAATATAAATCTCCAATTTTGTTCCAGAGAAGGTATCGTTTAGGATCTAATTCACATATTTTTTTCCATGAA
>JAGLXK010000166.1 GCA_023132955.1 Candidatus Heimdallarchaeota archaeon | reverse complement strand
TATTTCTGAATAGGTTTACGAAATAAATAAGGAAAATTGTTGTAGGAATAATAACAGCGAAGATATAAACAAAGAGAGTGGTTAAATCTATTGAAGTAAGATTATACCAAGCTGCAGTTAACCCGAAACAATAAGCTGCTTGAAGCAATAATACTCCAATCACCTCATAAAAACTGTTTTCGATATTGATTTCCCTCTTATAGAACCATAATTTAAATCCTTTAGATATCCATGCAGCTAATACTATAATACCAACTATTAGTGGAATAATGAAGAGCATCACAAAACTGGGTAAATTACCATTTTTTGTAATATCATATCCTTCAATCAATAAGAGACTTATTAGTGAGAAACAACAAGCTATAACTAAGAATTTGACTATTGGAAATTTTCTTGACATATTTACTCTGCTTCTTCCTCAATTGTTTTCTCTACTTCTTGTATCTTACTTTCGCTAGATACTATATTCTCAGCTTCACAATGAGGGCAGATAATTATCAAGAACTCACCATCAGTCCTTCTTTCTCCTCCCTCCAATTCTTTGCTGCACATGTCACAGAAATCTGGTTCAGGAAAACTGGGTAATTCAACTAGAATTTCTTTTTCCTTCTTTAATTCCTGCCAATTGATAATAATATACATAGAACACCATATAATGAACAAACCAGCTACTGAAGCTGCGAGAATTATCATCCATAAATAGTCTCTTATGAATCCTATTACGAAACCAGAAGAGAATAATATAACAAAAGCAGCTGAAAGCCACAGAAAATTATCTACTTCCATGTCATCAAAGAATTTTTTTACTGACATTAATAATATTTTATTGAAACTTATATTTAATTATTACCTTTTCAAAAATAAGTAGAATTCTACTAAAAATTTAATAAAATCCAAGGAAATATCAAATTATGACAACCTTTGGAGTGCAAATTGAACCACAATTTGGGTTTAGTTTTGAACAAATTAAAGAGATGGTACAATATGCAGAAAAGAACAAGTTTAGTCATGCTTGGTTTTCAGATCATTTTATGATGACTCCTGATTCAACAGAAACACTAGCTTATGAATGTTTTACAGCGATGATGGCAGCTACATCTTACACAGAAAAACTCCGAATCGGGGCTTTGGTCTTCTGCAACAATTATCGTCACCCTTCAGTATTAGCAAAACAAATTGCTTCATTAGATCATTATTCTAATGGGCGAATTGAGTTTGGTTACGGTGGAGGGTGGAAACAAGCTGAATATGATCAGTATGGGATAGAATTCCCTTCCACAGGAATAAGACTCAAACAGATGGTAGAGGGAATAGAGGTTATTAGAAATCTCTGGACACAAGAAAGAGCAAATTATCAAGGTGAATATTACCAGCTTAATAATGCTGTTTCATTTCCAAAACCCCTCCAAAAACCCTATCCTCCTATCTTTGTTGGAACCATGTATGGACGCCCCAAAATGCTCAATATAGCAGCTAAATATGCTGATGGAATCAATCTAGCTTGGGCTTATACTTTTGAAGATTTTGAAGATAAAATGAGACAACTAGATGAACTTTGTGAGAAATATGAACGAAAACCTAATTCTCTTCGTAGAACATATGGTGTTTGGTCTAGAATTTATGAATCAGATGAAGAGAAGAAAAAAGTCTGGAAAGAAGTAGCTGAGAAAAGAGGATTTACACCAGAAGAAATTGAAAAACGCTATGAAGGTTCTATGCATGGAACAATAGAAGAAATAAGAGAATGGTTAAAAGCTTATTCGAAACTAGGTGTTGAACAATTTATTTTCATGTTTCCTCAAAATAAGGAAATCGAACAGATGGAAATATTAACAGAAGAAATTATTCCTAAAGTTTAATCTATTACCACTCTTCAGGTGTAGTTAATCCAGAACCTGTTCCAAAAATAACTACTTTTTCTTCCTTAGTTATATCACCATCATCAATTAAAAGATCCAGTGATGCAACTGTCGCTGCTGCTTCTGGTGAAAGCATAATTCCTTCTTCTTTTGCTAGTTGATTCATAGCTATTTTAATTGTTAAATCATCAACTGCGATTGCTGTACCCTTAGAATCTCTTATAGTTTTAAGAATTAAATAATCAGCTATTGCAGATGGAACTCTTAGTCCTGCTGCGATTGTATGAGCATCTTCCCAAAATTCTGCATGGTCTTTGCCTTCTTTAAATGCTTTAACTATAGGAGCACAAGTACTTGATTGAACTGAAATCATTCTAGGTCTTTGACTATCAATAAATCCAAGTTGTTCTAATTCATCAAAGGCTTTCCACATTCCGATGATTCCTGTTCCTCCACCTGTAGGGTAAACAATCACATCAGGAAGAGACCAATTAAATTGCTCTGCAAGTTCCAAACCCATTGTTTTCTTCCCTTCCACTCTATAAGGTTCTTTTAAGGTTGAAATATCAAACCAATCTTCTTTTTCAGCTTCTTCCTTTGCGATTTTTCCAGCATCAGTTATTATTCCATCAACAAGTCTAGCATCAGCACCAAGAGCTTTAATTTCTCTTACGATGAAAGGAGGTGTATCCTCAGGCATGAATACATGAGCTTTCGATTTAGTTCTTGCCGCATAAGCAGCTAAAGCAGCTCCAGCATTCCCAGCTGTTGGGATAACAAAATCATTGATTCCTAATTCCACAGCTCTTGAAACAGCTGCACATAAACCTCTACTTTTAAATGACCCTGTAGGATTAAAACTTTCATCCTTAAGATAAAGATTCTTTAACCCCATCATCTCTCCTAGATTGTTAATTTTCACTATGGGGGTCCATCCTTCACCTAAAGTGAAACGGTATTTATTGTCAAAAACAGGCATTATCTCAGCCATACGCCAGATATCATATCTTCGTTTATGAAAAGAAGATTTATCCAAAGTTTCTTTAGCTTTTTCTAGATCATAATCTACAAACAAAACTTTTCCACAAGAACAGAGTTTATGTTTTGAGTCGATATTGTGAATATCCCCACATGCAGTACATCTCAACTGAAAAGCAGTAGAAGTGATATTATCATAATCCAATTCAACCATGAGTGATTTACCAAATGAAGGACAGATAAAAAATGTTTCCTATTTTGACGGAGTAACAATCGTCCTCTCAGATTTTTCAAAAATGATATCTATAAGAAAATCTGCTTCTTTTTGAAAATGTTCTAGAATTTCATTTTCTTTGATGTTTTTATAGCTATCTTCGAATTTCTGATTGAATCTTTGCACAAAATTATAGAGCTTAGTTCGTGCATTAAAACTGTCTCTGTCACAAGCAAGAATGCCACAAAATCTACCAAAACTCTCCACAAGCAATTTTTTCCCCTCAAAATCTATTCCTCTAAGCCCACTTCCAAAAACTTCAGAGGACATAGTTCTTATTGCAGAAATTAACCCAGAAATTAGAACTTCATTTATTGGAAATTGTCTGTTAAAGTAGTATGAATAGACATAAGATCCTTCATCAGTGAAAATATTCAAGAAATAGACTTGAGGCATACGTTTTGTTTTCTTTATGTATGAGTGTTTAGCAAGATCATTAATTACATCTGTTATTTCGTGGATAATGAACATAGGCTTTTCAATTTCATTTGATTGAATCATCAAAACACTCTTTGCACATTTTTCAATTAGTGGAAAATTAGCATTTTTCTCTGCCAAATCTCTAGCTTGTTCAAATACATATTCAGCATCTACCAGTTCATTTAATGCTACTAGAAGTTGTCCGCTGATAAAAAGAACCTCTGCTAGAATGGGTAAATCTTGTTCTTGGCAGATGGAAATAACATTCGCCAAATATCTTTCAGAGTTTGTTAAATCTGCTTCTGATTGTGAAATCTTATATCTGTGAAGATAGGCTTCAGCTAAGTATAATTGCGATAGAACAACGTATTGGAACTCACTTATAATAGCTAGTTCATAGCATTTTTTAAAAGATTCAATTGAGGAAGATAAATCATATGTATCAAGATAAGTTCTCCCCATGTAATAATAATAGGTAGTTAACCATCTTTGGTTTTTAGTTTTTTCACTTAGATTTCCTCCCTTTTCAAGATATTTAATCCCTTCTTGTAGATTACTTTTACCAGGAATTTTTGTGAGAGAATAGCCATATAGAAGATTTACAATTGGTGAATTTCTATTTGTTAGATTCTGAGCCTTGTCCAAATATTCCAAAGCTTCCCCATACTTTTCTTGTTTAATAAGAACTTCAGCAATATTCACATAAATAGTAGGTTTGGATTGAGAAATCTCAGGATCCTTGAGAGCTTCTTGACATAATGAAAGAGCTTTTTCCAAGTTCCCTCTGGTATGTTCTAAATCTGCCATGTTAGCAATGAGTGATGCAATAAATTCCTTATTACCTATTTTTTCAGCAATCACTATAGCTTTGCCGTAATATTCAGAAGCTTCTTCTAAATAACCTTTGAATCGATAAAGACCACCTAACATTGTGTAGCAATCTAATCTTTTTGTATCCATATTCAAGGCTTCAGCAAGTTCTTTATAGATTTCCAACCAACCAGAATAAGCTTCGTCTCCTGTTCTGAATTCTCTATATGCTAAATCGCTAACAACTTGAAGTGTAAGAAGAGGATATTTTTCGATCAGAACTGTATCAAACAGATTTGAACGGAAAACCTTGGAATATTGCTGAACGGTCTGAACATCAGAATTCATAGAAGCTATTTCCATTGATAATATGGCTGAAAATGCTTTATGCATAGAAGGATCTGTCTTCTTAAGTTCAACCATCAAAGCAATTGTGTTTGCTATCAGTGCAGAAACTACTTTCCTATCTCCAGTAAATTTAGCTGATTTCATTCTGAAATACATAGCTTCAAAATTATCTTCAGGAATAGGAAAAGTTAGTACTTTTTTAAATTGTGAGAGAAGAAAATACCCTATCATTGTAATTTGAGTATAATTAATTCGTGAAAACTCAGGAATGCTTGGGGTATTAGCTAAATCATCAGATGCATAGACTAATGACTGAAAAGAACTATGCTGCATTTCTTGATACTTTTGAAAAACTGGAAAGAATTGTTCAAAATCAGATTTGATGAATTTTTCAAATCTAGAAAACTCATTAGGTAAATCAAAATTATCTGATTTCAAACTATCTCACAAGATAAATAATGGGTAAATATTTATTAAACGTTCTTACAGTACTAGCACAATTATCAAAAACCAAAATTAACAGATTTCATTGCATCTTGGGGAAGTTTTTTTATAGTTTAAATTAATGGCAATACTGAGGAACATGACTAATGAAATTCTTGAGAATCCTATTTTTGCTTCAAAGTTTGTTTCTAAATTCATTCACTATAGCGAATTAGACAAAGATCTCAGAGACAATATAGAGATGGAATCAGTTAATGCTATATCTTTTATTATGCTACCAATAATTGATCAAATACCTGAAGATAAAAAAGGAATTGTTCGAGTTTTTATAACAAATAATGAAAGTCAACCTATCACTTTATCTATCCGATTTTCAATTGTAGGATGGTTTAGTGACCTTCGTAAGCATGAAAAAACCAGAAAAGTTGAAACGATTACTATTCAACCTGAGGAAGTCTGGTTCAGAGATATATCTTTTAAAAGTTCAATAAAACAAGGAAAGAATTATTTTCAATTATTGTTTTATGATAAGAAAGAAGTCTATGCTTCTGCTCATTTTGAGTTTTCCCAAATAAGAGAAATTGAAAAACAAAACCAGATTGAAAGAAGCAACTATCTTGGTATGTCATCAAAATCCTATATCAACCCCCAATCATTAAACTACTGGATTTTTTACTCCCTTTTTGGTCCTTATACTTATGTTAAAGAAAGTGTTGTTTTTCTCTTCCTTAAAATAATTGGTATTCTTACAGGTATTGTACTTATTGTTTTATCAATACCAGCTACAACTATTTTTCCAGAATATGTTCTGCCAATTGGAATAATAGTAACAATAATCTCTCTATTAGCATTTACATCTAATTTAGACGATAAACATATTAAATTTATTTTTGAATTGGGATTAACTGATAATCCAAAAAGAGGAACTATTGAGTTAGCATCAAATACCATATCATCTACCCTTCAGAAATTCTGCAAACTAGACATGAATTTTGATTATGATGCAGAAAATGATGTTGTAAAATGGAAAGAAGGCTCAAATAAACTTTACCAGAAATTAATTCCTCAGATTGCTAGTAAACTTCAACTTTCCTATGACATTGGTGAGGTTAAAATAGTTAGCAAACCTGTTGCAGAAGAAATAACTGACAAAGAAGAACTAAAGAAGAAAATCGAAAAAGGAATTCAACTTCAGCATGAAGAAGGAATAAAGTTTAAAGATGAAATTGATTCTGTGGGAGAGGATTCAACAGGAATAGAGGTTAAATCTCATGTCCTTGAATCGACTACTTCAATAAAGCCTGATTTTGATTCAATTGTAACTAAAGATTCTGTCAAACCAGATATTGAACCCATTGAAACTATTCCATCTTTGATACCCTTAGTAGAAACAATAGAAACTAAATCAGATATTAAACCACAAGTAAAAACAATAGAGACAAAAGCTGAGGGTATTGTCAAAGATGCTAGAGGATATATTGGAAGACCCACCGATACAGAAACTATTCCAATTCCAAAACAACTACCAATGGAAGAAAAAAAAGCAGAAGAGAAGAAGTCTGTAAAAGAAATTAAAAAAGATTCAGAAGAGAGAGATTAAGTAAAGTAAATAAATGCTTCAACTTTACTTTCATTGGTTATCATATTTGATGAACAATAAATATCCTGTCAAAGTCTATGGAGAAGAAAGGTTTTCATTTTTCTGGATAAAACTTGCTTGTTTTGGTATGATGCTATATTATATAATTGAAATGGTCAATAGGGTTTTGTTCATATTTTTCTATGAAGATCAGACAGGAGAACCAATTTTTTCTGAAGAAGTTATGGATTTCTGGCGAATTGCAGATTCAGTTTTTTATGCCATCATGTTTATTCTAATAGCCATTCAGGTTCTTCAATGGAGAAGTTCTAATATTGGATTGGAAAATAAAAAGAAAGCAAGAAATGCTATTTTTGCTCTACTAGTAACAGCTTTTGCTCTAGGTCTCTATGAAGCTCTTATGATACTACAAAAAGATCTTAGTTATAGTCATCAGAGTGATCTCACTGTTCCATTTATGTTAATGATAGTTGCACACTTTTATAGTATGAATATAGTTAAAAATTTAATTAATACAATAGGTAGATACAAGAAAGTAATTACTGGAGAGAGTGTGTTCTACTCTTTGTTTGCTTTGAATCCAGCTATTAGATATTTAGCATCATTCATCATGTTATTTATGGTACCTCTCTTAACAATTAGTCCTTATTTGTTTATAGCTTATTCTGAGGTAGTCATGACCTATATCTCAGCCGTAGTAGCTGTAGGATTTTTCATAGTTCTCTGGGGAGATAGTAAAAAAGTCAACAGAGCACAGCTATTGCAAAATCTTGATGAACAAGAAAAAAGAGAGAGACAACCTTTTGAAGGTCCATCATTAATCTATTTTGATAATGAGGATGATCCTACAGACATTTCCTTCAATTCTACTGAATCTGTATTCTGTAGCGATTGTGGATTAGTAATTTATGAGGACGCAAAAAAATGTTCTAATTGTGGAAAAGAAGTGGAAAGTTAAATTTTCTACTTATCTTTTTACTAATGTTTTTACAAGAAAATAAGTTACAACAGCTGTTATTCCCACTCCAACAATTATGAAAATAGCTGTTATTTGATTTGAGGGGTCTTCATTGTATTCTGTATTATAATTGTCTGTATTGTGATTTATTGCATCAAGTATTTTTGTTTCGAGAAAACTGTAACTTGCTTGTCCTACTATTAAAGCTACAACCCTTCCTAAATCATCTATTATAACTAGTGTTGGTACTGAATAGAGATCAAAGAATGAATTAGTTTCACTAGTTGAATATCCAATAATCCAATCATCTGATAAAGTATGGTTATTCTTATAATCAATGAGTCTTTGATTTGTTGTTTGTTTATAAACATCCAGCATGAAAATGGTTAGATTATAATTGGCATCTATTTGTTCCAAAATAAGTAATTCATCAATACAACTGGGGCAAGTCGGTAGGAAAAACACAATTAATTTTATCCCTTCATAGTCGTTAACATCATCAAGTTCCATGTTCATATCACAGAAGAAAATACTCGTGTTTGAAGCACTACTTACGACAGAAGAAGTATAGAGAAGAAAAGCTAAACTCAAAACTATGAACCACTTTGAAGCATTTTTTTTAGAAGCCATAGATATCAATCTTCTTTATTCAGCTAATTGCTGAGTACTTAATTATCTTTCTGTTTTCCTCAATTTCTACATTTTCACAAACAACAGAATTCTTAATGAAAGCATTATTATTGATCACAGAATTTTCCCAAATTACACTACGTTCAACCGAAACATTTTCTCTTAATTTTACATCCTTATGTAGAACTGAAAATGGTCCAACTACAGAATTTTTAGAAATCTCCACATTATCCCCGATTACAACAGGAGGAATAATTTTTGCAGTTTCGTCAATTGTTAAATTTTCACCCATCCATATACCTTTCTTATTCTTGCCTGGTGGGGAATAATCGGAGACAAAACCTCTTAGAACGTCATAGTTAGCCCACAGATAACTTCTAACATTCCCCGCGTCTATCCAATAGTAATCACCCACATATCCATTTAGTTTGAATTTTTCTTGAAGAAGATAAGGAAACATATCTTGCCCAAAATCTACAATATCTTTGAAATTATCTAAAATTTCTAGAGCCCTATGTTTAAAAAAATATATTCCAGTATTAACCAAATTTTGATGGAATTCAGCTACAGGTCGATAAGCAAAAGCCATTGTTGTAAATAACATCTCTTCTGGTTTGGGTTTTTCTAAAAATATCTCTATATTTTGCTCTTCATCAAGAAGTATAACTCCAAATTTCTTTGTGGGAAAATCTATATTCTTCAAGCTGATTGTTGCGTAAGCATCAGTTGAGTAGAAAAACTTCTGCATCTTATTAATCGAAAGATCACAAACTATATCTGCCATAGATACTACAAAATCTCCATCGATAATATCTGAAACATTTCTAACTGCATCAGCTGTTCCAATGGGATTTATATCTGGAATAATGATCTTTAAATCAGAAAATTTAGTAGAATTGTTCAAATAATCAATAATCTGTTCTCCTAGATATTTCACTGCAACGATGATTTTAGAGATTCCTGCATCAGTGATTTGTTTGAAAGCAAAATCAATCATTGGTGTAAGGGTAACAGGAATCAAAGGTTTAGGTTTGTTAGTTGTTAGTGGACTTAAACGAGAGCCTTTACCTCCAGCAAGAATAACAGCACAATCTACCTTGGGAATGTCATTCACCTTCTTCTTTTCGTAATCTTTCAGATAACCAACCTATTCGAGTATCTTTGATACCCTTGATATCAAATTCAGGTACAAAAGGTTTGATATCTAGTAGAGGAGTATTATTTAAAACATCAATACCCCTAACGAGAAGTTTGTTTTTTTCAACACTTACTAACTGAACAATAGATAACCCTATTTTGTTGGGTCTGTTAGGATGACGAATCGCGAAAATTCCTTTAGGGGTAGTATCTAGATAAGGAATAACTTTCAGGTCAACGGTCTCTGCTCGATCAAAATAGTAAAGCAAAATAATGTGAGAAAAACCATCAATCTCTTTAAGTCCCTCGATGTATTCCATATCAACAACTACAGTTCCAAAAGATTCTGAGAAACCGGGTTGAATAGGACCTTTTTCTGATTCATTGAAAGGAGATTCGATTAAACCAATTGGCTTAACTATTATTTCCATGGATTTAACTATGATTAGTACTATATTTTTTTTGTGTATGACTTCTAGACCTAGTGTTTATATACAATTAAAAGTTAACACATACTTTAGAAAACAGTGAGGTGTTTAGAATTAATAAAAAGAATAAAGCAGTTTTATCATTGACTCTGATAGCAATTTTAGTTTCAATTAATTATGGTCAAAACTTTGTTATTGCTAACAATGTAGAAGATTTCACATATAATAACAATCTTGAAGCTCCCTTAGAATTATCATGGGTTATGACAACATTTTATTTGGTCTATGATACTCCGGAAGACTATATTTGGCAAATAACTTCAGAAATTAACGTGACACAAGGAGACATTTTCAAGATAAAATTCCTAGTAGATCCAGACAATTTAAACATAAGTAATTATGATGATTTATACACTACGACTGAAACTTGGGCAGAATTTTATTTAAATTCAGTACTACTAGGAGATGATGCCAGTTTGATTGCTTTTAATGATATAAATCCATATCTAGACTACTTTCCAGTAAAATTCATTTATCCACAAACTGTTCAAGTAGGAGGAGCTGAAATCAGTACTTTTGATTACTTATATGATGATTTGAAACAATATGAATTCTCTATGATGGGAATGAAGTATAAATTAACTAATAAAGCAAAATTATTTTCAATAGAAGCAAAAATTCATTTGATAGTGATGGTTGGACTTGAAGAGACAGATATCACTCAAGATTCTAAAGTGATATATAACAAAGAATGGGGAGTACTTAGTTCATATGAATTACACTTGACTAGGATAACTGATTCAGTTGTAGAAGAAGTTGAGATATTGTTAGAAATAACTGACGAGGATATAAAAGTAGCGCCTTTTGGATGGATTGCGGGAATTTCTGTTCTGTTAATAGCAGGAGTTATTGTTATAAGAAGAAAGAGAAAACTAATCTATAAATAATTCAATACAAAATCTGCTATTATTTTATTTTTTTTGTTTAACTACCTCAAATTGAATAAATTTTTAGATTCTTATTTGCTTCGGACTATATCTTTTTGAGTAAAATTAGGATTTTCTTTGATTAAACATTTCTAGACCTAGAATTTATATACAATTAAGAGTAAACACATATTTTAGTAAGCACGGAGGCGTTTAAAATAAATAAAAAGAAAATAGCAGTTTTATCGATATCTCTAATAGCAATTCTATTTTCACTTAGTTATGGTCAAAACTTTGTTAATGCTATTGGAATAGACGATTTTACATATAATGATGATCTTGTAGCACCCCTTGAATTATCTTGGGAAATGAAAACATTTTTTGTAACTGGGTATGGTTCCCCTGAAGAATTTATTTGGGAAATTAATTCAGGAACTAATATGACACAAGGGGATATTTTCAAGATAAAATTCCTAGTAGATCCAGACAATTTAAACATAAGTAATTATGAGGATTTATACACTACGACTGAAACTTGGGCAGAATTTCGTCTAAATACAGATTTACTAGGAGATGATGCAAGTCAGATTGATTTTAATGCAATACAACCGAATATAGGTTATTTCCCAATCAATTTCATATATCCAAAAACTATTCTAGCAAATGGATCAGTAACCAGTACTTTTGACTATTTGTACGAAGTTTACCATCAGTATGAAGGTTCTATTCCACAAGCAAAATATGAAATAACTAACAATGAGGAGGTATTTTCAATTAATACAGAACTTCATGTGAAATACAGTGGTTTCTTTGGCGGAAATATAGAGATTGATGAAGAAGCGAGAGTGACATATAATAAAGAATGGGGAGTGCTTAGTTCATATGAGTTAAAGTTTAGGCTGAAATCCAGTGGAGAAACAGATGAAGCTGAAATTTTGTTAGAAATTACAGATGAAAATATACTAGTTTCTGTTCCTTTTGGATGGATTGCAGGAATTCCTGTACTGATTACTTTTGGAGTCATAACCTTACGAAGAAAGAAAAGAAACAAAACTTAAGATATTTCAGAACAAATTCATACCCTACTTTTTTTTCCTCTCTCTTTTTAATGATTTATGAAAACTAGACACTTTTTTAAGTTTAAATGAATAAGTTGAGACCAGCAACACTTAAATTATTCAATATTAACCCATTCCCTCTAACAAATCATTTAAAAGTATGGAAGAGAGAAAATACTATAGGAAAGTGGTGTAATAGTGAGCCAAAGGATTTTCAAAATTTCGTTGCTAGGAGAAGGCGCAGTCGGTAAGACAAGTATACGTCGAAGATACCTAGGAGAGAGCTTTAAAGAGGGGTACATGATGACAATCGGTGCTGACTTCGCTGTTAAAAAAATGGTCCATAAGAACGTTGATTACACACTACAAATTTGGGATTTAGCGGGTCAACAGCGATTTTCAGCGGTAAGGGAAGTCTACTATCGCGGTACTGCTGGGGCTTTATTAGTTTTTGATATTGCTCGTCCTGAAACCTATTCTGTACTTCCAAATTGGCTGCATGAACTTATTCGTAATAATAAGAATCGAATAGTTCCACTCGTTTTAATTGGTAACAAAGCTGATCTTCGTGAGAGTACACCTAATTCTGTTCCAAAAGAATATGCTCAAGAGTATGCTGATCAACTTTCTGAATGGTCAGGTTTCTACATCCCTTACATCGAGACTTCAGCTAAGACTGGTTTAAATGTTGAAACCGTTTTCAGTGTTTTAACAGAAAACATTTCTGCTTATTTTGAAAAAATGACTGTTGAAAGTAAGTAATTATCTAATTTTCTTTTTACTTTTTTCTACATCCTAATTTATTTATATCTGTGAAAGTTTCTCATCTTGTTGGAGTAATCTTTATGATTAAATCTGTTGATATTCTGAATTACCTTTCTGAGAAAAATTTTGAGCTCTCAACTGGTGTTCCCTGTTCCTATTTCAAAGAGCTCCTTATTGAGATAGGTAAAAGTACCGATATACAGTATATTGCTGCAACTAGAGAAGATGAAGCTGTTGGTATTGCTTGTGGTTATTATCTTGGAAAAAAGAATTGCTTCTTGATTATGCAAAATTCCGGTTTAGCTACAATCGGAGATGCTTTTACCTCTCTTGCTCAACTCTATGAAATTCCCTTATTGATATTTGTCAGTTATCGAGGACTTGAACCTGATAAAACCTTTCCAGAACATGTTATAATGGGGAAAGTCACTGAAGCTGTTCTGAAAGCTTATGGAATTCCTTATTGGAATATGAAAGGGGAAAATTGGAGAAAAATTCTAGATAAAGCATTGGAGCGTATGAACGAAGATTCTTCTGTAGTTTGTATTCTTGTTGAAAAGGGGGCTATCATCTGATGAGAGGTGAAGAAGTTATAGCTTCTTTGAAAGAATTTATCTCTGATGATACACTTATTGTTAGTTCAAATGGTAATGTCAGTCGACAAACTTACAACTTTCTACCTCGACCTCAAGTCTATCTTAGAGGGAGTATGGGTTTACCCATGTCTATTGGCTTAGGACTAGCTTTAGCACAACCAGAGAAACAAGTACTAGTTATTACTGGAGATGGTAATTTCTTGATGGGTTTGAGCTCAATGACCACCATAGGAAATTACAAACCCGACAACCTCAAAATAATCATATTAGATAATGAGATCTATGCTACTACTGGAGGGCAAGAAACTGTATCTTCAACCGTAGATTATCTCAAACTGTTGGAAGGATTGGGGATTCAACACTATGGGAGTTTAAACTTGGTCAAAAGTCCTTCAAAATTACTTGAAGCCTTTGAAATTCTTCTAACCAGCAAACAAACAGCTGTTTTGCATATAAATGTAGAAGAAGATATTGAGAACTTAGAAAATATCCCTTGGCAACCTAAAGAAATCAAAAATAAATTTATGAAGAATATTTGATTGAAGATAGTTCTTAAATAATGCGAGAGAGAGGTAAAAACATGGAGATTTCAGTTCAATGCTTTGGACAGATAAGAACAATAGCTAAAGAAAGATATGTTATTTTAGACGTTCAAGATAAAATAACCATTACTAAAGCACTGGACATTTTTGTTTCTAAATATGGTCCAGAACTAGAAAAATTGCTCTATACTGATGGAAGAATAAGGGAGTTTTACTTCATACAACTAGATAAAGATAACATCAAAAAAGATGATCTTGACATAACCATTGTCAAAGCAGATCAAGTAATCTCTATCATTCCTTTTATCTCCGGTGGATAAGTTACAACTGCAGGGATAAGGGGGAGAGAAGCTAGCTACATAGACATAAAGGATGGGGATAATGCAGCTATTAGGATAGTTTTGCTAGCTTCTACTAGTATAATAATCACTTTAGAATATAAACTCGGCAAAAATTTCTGCCAGATAGAGGAAAATCAAATTTTCTGTGAAACATTTTAAAACTCAAACTCGAGAATATCTTATGGTTCACAGAATAAGAGACAAAATTGTCAATAATCAGATGACAGTTTTTGCTCTTCTAGCAACTGGTTTAGGATTATTAGGTCTAACTGTTGCTTTAATTTCCAAACTTCTTGAATATGAATCAACTATTCCACAGTATTCTACTTTGCTATCTATATTCATCTATGTGTTTGCCTTTCTTGGATTTGCTCTACTTATTTTAGGTTGTTTTGGAGCTATTAAATCATTGCAAATGAAAGGAAGTATACAAGAATATAGTATAGAACGAGAATTATCGGAATTTGGCTCCTCTCTTACTTCTGGTGGTCGAAGCAAATTGCAAATTATCAGACCAGAAAGTCCTAGGAAAGTGGAAGAAAAAGTAAGTCACGAAGAAAAAACTACACAAAAAGCTGTTGTCAAAGAGGTCAAAAAATCTGTAGTAAAACCAGTTGCCAGAGCTAAACCTGTAAAAGCTGCAAAAGTGGATGACGTTTCTATTAGTGATTTCACCTACGAAGATGGCCTTCAGAATATAGTAGATAGATATAATACTGAAAAGGTCATGAAAGCTTTTCGAAATTGGTATAACACATTGATGATGACTTTTCCAGATATCTCTAAATCCTACTTATTCAAAATTAATGGCGGAGAAGGAATAGAACTCTCAGAAGGTGTTGATAAAGAAGCAGCCGTTCAAGTTAAAATGGATTCAACTGTTTTTGTTAAAATGATGACAAAGCAGATAAATCCTGTCAAAGCCTACTCTAGTGGCAATCTAGAAGTTAAAGGCGAAATGAAAAACATGCTGAAACTTAGGAAGTTAATGTTCTAAAATCAAAGTGTGAAAAAAATGAAAGCATACATAACAGCTGAATTCTCACCAGAAGCTCTTGAAGAACTTAAGAAAATCTTAGAGGATGAAATAGTTTACGAGAGTTGGAGAGAGACAAGTAACCTTTATTTCAAAGATGAAGATCTCATACAAAAGATAAAGGAAATTGGTGCAGAAATATTCATTTGTGAGGGAGATAACGTCAAAAAAACTGTTTTAGAAAATGTTGATTTAAAGATAATAGGATCAACTCGTGGAGATCCAAACAATATAGATTTAGAAACAGCAACAGCGAAGGGAATTCCAGTGCTTTTCGCCCCTAATAGAAATACTGTGTCTGTAGCAGAATTAACTGTAGGGTTAATACTTTCCTTAGCAAGAAAACTATATTCCATCGAAAGAATTTTACATACTGAAAATAAGTTTGAAGTAAATGATTTCTCCGATTATATCAAATATTATAATGAATTCAAAGGATTTGAACTTCAAGGGAAAACTGTAGGTATAGTTGGTTTAGGTAGAATAGGTTTTACTGTAGCTAAACTTCTGCTTCCTTTCAGAGTTAAATTCCTTGTTTATGACCCTTATGTGAACCCAACACGATTAAATGCTATTCAAGGAGAAGAAGTTGATTTAAACACTCTTATGGCAAAATCAGACATAATAACCGTTCATTGTTCACCTGTTGATGAAACAGATGATATGATAGGTGAAGAACAGATTACTCTGATGCAAAAACATGCTTTGTTTATCAATACTGCTAGAGCTTCAGTAGTGGACGAACATGCTCTGCTAGATGCTTTAAAGGAGAAAAAAATAGCTGGTGCTGCCTTAGATGTTTTCTCAATCGAACCTGTTGATCAAGATAATGAATTCCTTGAGTTAGATAATGTGATTGTCTCCCCTCACATAGGAGGAGACACTTTTGAAACTAATCATCGACATGCGATGATGATGGTGGAAGGAATCAAACAAATTCTCAACAAAAAGATTCCTGAAAATATCAAGAATCCGGAAGTTCTGGAAGGATATTCAACAGTTGATAAACAATTTGACAAGACTCAAGAACTCGAAGACATTCAACCTTCTCTTTACCATTATGAAGGAAAAATACAACAGATAATCTATGTTTGCAAAGAGATGATTAGAAAAGAATATATTGTTGGAACTGCAGGAAATGTTTCTGTTAGAGTTAAATTACCAGATGGTCAAGATGCGTTTCTTGTAACTCCTAGTTCTGTTAAATATGATGAGATGGACATTGAAGATATTGTATTAATTGATAGTAACGGAGATACAATCATAGGTAGAAGAAATCCTACTTCTGAAAAAAGAGTGCACTTAGCAATCTATCGAACTAGGGAAGATATCAAAGCTATAGTCCATTCTCATGCTCCTTATTCAACAGCTTTGTCAATTGCCAGAATGCCAATAGGACCAATTGTTGATGAAGTTATTCCTTTCATTGGAGGGTGTGAAGTTGCTGAATTTGGTATGGCTGGTACTGATGAACTAGCTGATAATGCTGTTGCAGCTTTAGGAGAAAATCTTGCTGTATTTATCGCAAACCATGGTAATGTGGCTTGTGGTTCAGATCTAGACCAAGCTTGGACTGTGTGTCAACAAGTAGAAATGGCAGCAAAGATTCAATACAGAGCTTCTCTTTTAGGAACTATTTATGCTATACCTGAAGAAGCAGAAGAAGCAGAAAAAGAGATTTATGATATAATGAAAGATATGAATAGTTAAGTATCTAGATTCTGGTGATACTCACCCATTTTTTGTATTTATCTTGTAATTTTTGGTTCATAGAAGAACGAGGATTTAATTGGCTTAATTCTCCTTTCTCAACTAGTCTTTTTTCTAAATCAGAAGGATTCTTTATCGTTCCACTTGCTACATCACAGATCAATAACATTCCTTGTATAGATGCTTCAGGATTGCTTAGATATTTTACAGGAGTATTGTGTAGATCAGCAGTTCTTTGACATAATAAACTATATCTTGAAAGCCCTCCAAGCACTGCTAATGAAACTTTATCTAGTTGAGCAATTTCTTTTGCAATTTCAATATTTCTTGCTACAGCAAACATAATATTGTCAAAGACTGCTCCAATAAGCTGTTTCTGAGTAATATAGAATTCATTCACTCCTCCAGGGCTTGGAAAATAAAATTCACCACCTGATCTTTCACTACTTACTGATTCTAAAGTTGAAGGACCAAGATTAGCATACACACCTTGAGAAGATACATTTTCAATAGATTCTTCTTGTTCAAAAACATCAAATTCTTGGTATTTCTTTCCTATATCTTCATATTGTTTTGTTGTTGGTTCTGAAATTTCTTTTTTATTCTTGGAAAAGAAAAGATGTGCTACCCACTTAATGACCTGACCTGTGATTCCCATATTTGATTCGACAACATAGTTATCACATAAATTTTTCACAGAAATTCCCGTGGTCCATACACGTTCTTTGTCGCTTATATAGAACTTATCAGCAACAGCTTGAACGGGTGTTGTACTCCCCAAAACTACTCCTATATCCCCAGGATTGATAGAATTTGATGCCAATAAAGCTGCTTGGGTATCAGTGATTCCTGCCACTATTTCTGTATCAATACTAAGTTTGAGTTTCTCTTTAATTTTATTTGAAACATTGCCTATAACCTCTCCTGAGAGTACAGGAAACGGGAAAAAACTATCATCAATTTCAAAGATAGAATACCATTCATCATGCCACAACTTGTTTCGAACATCAAAGAAACCTGATTCCATAGCACTTGTATAATTTGTATGAAATTCTCCTCCAAGTTTCATCAATATCCAACTATCTAGGGGGATATAATGAGAAATTGTTTCGTTATTAATGAAATCTGGGTTGTTTCTCAACCATTCAAATCTAGCAGGAGGCATTAAGAAGCTAGGAAAATGACCTGTAAAGTGATATAGACTCTCTCCTGTTAATTCAGTAAATTGCTCTTCAATTTCATCTCCATAATGAATACCCAGAATATCAAAACTCGAACCGATGTATAATGGATTGAAATCTTCATCTGAAAAAACACAACTAGGTCGAATAGTACTTGATGTGACATATCTAATCTTCTGAGGGTCAATTGATGCTTTCTTAATCGTTTTCTCAGCTAATTGAAGTAGGTTCTTCCAATAATCAGTTATCTTCCATGATCTTCCGAATCCATCTTCAGATTGCACAACCTCTGGAATGATACTTTCTAAAGAGATAATAGAATTATTTTCATCCGCAATAGCGCACTTGAGTATTTTTGAACCTGCATCAAAAACCATGCGGTATTCCATAGAAATTGAAGAGTTCTTCAGATTTTAAATATTTAGTAAAAAACGCTTTTTCTGGATTTTCCTAAAGTTTTATTTAGAACAATTTTTATTAAAAGAATCATGTCAGAAATGAAACTCCCTAAAATTGGATTAGGAACCTGGATGCTCAAACCATATGAAGCTAGATATTCCACTATTCAAGCTATCAAACTTGGATATAGATTTGTGGACACAGCTCAAGCTTATCGAAATGAGAAGGGAGTAGGAGATGGACTGCAAGAGGTTTTTGAAAAGGGAATTGCTAAGAGAGAAGAAGTAATTGTTTCAACTAAAGTTTCTCCTCTGAGCATAAGACCAAAAGCAGCTGTAAAATCAACATATAAGTCCTTAAAAAGACTTCAATTGGATTATGTCGACATAATGTATATTCATTTCCCAGCTTTTGTGCTGGGATATTCTCATAAGAAGACATTAGGAGCTCTAGGAGAACTAGTTGATGAAGGGAAAATAAGACATATAGGAGTTTCGAATTTCACTCCTCAACTGATAAAAGATGCTTTAGAAGTCATTGATAAGCCTATATTTGCAAATCAAATAGAGCATCATCCTTATCTTCAACAACCAGAAGTTCTAAAATTTCACAAAGAGAACAATATCTTTCAGGTTTCTTATTCACCTTTAGGAAGAGGTAAAGCTCTAAAAGATTCAGTAATCAATGAAATAGCTAGGAAGAACAAATTTAGCGCAGCACAAGTTTGTCTAGCTTGGGTGATTGACAAAGGAGCTTATCCAGTACCTAAAGCAACGAGTCTTGACCATTTGAAGGATAATTTTGCAGCGTTGGATTTACAGCTTTCAGATGAAGATATTCAAAAGATTGACGCAATAGATAAGCATGAAAGATATGTCCATCCTCCAGTTGTTTCACCTAAAGAATGGAAAAAGAAAAATAATCTTTAGAGTAAAGGATTAATCTGATTATAACGTCTGATTATTTCTTTTTTCAACTCTATATCTTCTTCCTTATGGATGAGATCCCAAACAGGCGTCTCCTCTATTCCATTAGAACCTAAAACTGATAGAGTTGTCATTCGGATATTTTTATCTTGATCAATAATTATCTTTCCTTCTTCTAGCAATTGGTCTATTCCTTTTAGTAATCGCTGATAGTCTGTTAGCAGATTAGTATCATGACTAATTAGTTTCATCAAGTCATCAAGGTTAATTTTCTCTTTTTGTTTTAGAATCCGCTCTATATTCTCCTCAAAAGAGTTTTTAGCAGCTTCCTGTGTTTCCTTAGTATCTCCCCAAATAAGAGCCATGTCAATCAAACAAGTGAAGTGATTTGATTATAAAAATATGAAAACAAATTATCAATAGTATGAATACACAGCCTAGTTTAGTTTCTCAACATTTAAACTACTGAGTTTCAAAAAAATGTTTCAATTTCTTTTGAACAACCTTAGTCTCAACTTTTTTCCTAGTGCTCTTGCCAGATTTAAACTGTTTCATCCACCAGATTTTGATACGATAATCTTTATTTACACAAGATTTGGGAATCCAGACAGGTTCAATAGTCAGACCATCAATAGTAGCATAATAAGATTTGAAGGATTCAGCAAGAATATAATCAATAGTATAGTCAGAGAATTCTTCATCAGTTCTAGGTGATTCTAAAAGCATAATACTTTCATTAAAGAGAAAAGAAAGAAAATATAAAAAGACCAAGAAAAATTAGTTTAAAAAAATGGGTTTTGCTCCAATATCTGCTTGATTAGAGCAGAGTGGAGCGTATACCAAGGGTGGTTTATGCTTAATAAGGCACAAAATAGTTGTTCATGAAGGCTAAGTCTACTCCAGGAGTTACATAGTGTGCCATTCCTGGCATTGGACCACGATCGAAGTTGAAGGTTGTTCTGGCTGTATGTACCATAATTAAAAGAGAGAAAGGTTAATTTCAAAAATAAAGGTTATATATTCAGTTAAAGCAAGTCATTGTTAAGATGAAGAAAAAGAATAGGTTGGTAATCATTTTGTTATTAGCTATGACACCATTAGTAGCTAATACATCGGAAGCAAAAGCAAAGGATGTTAAACTCTATGCAGAAATAGAATTGCAGGCTTATTCAATGGTACATTGGGTTGTACATTTAGAGAGAGGAAACAAGTATATTCTAGAATGGGAATGTAATCGATTGGCAGATTTGCTGGTTTTTTCAGATTATGAGAAATATTATTCCTTTTATGCTGGTTTTAAATCAAATGAGTATGTTACTATTGACTATGAAAGGGATATTTCAGCACTCAGCAGTGTATCGCATGAAGCTGAAATTAACATCTTAGGAAGTCAAGGTGATGTTACCTATTATATTGTTTCAGAAAATGCTAATTACATACCAGCTGGAGCTCCAACCACTGGGCAAAGTGTGAAGATTCTAATCGAAGTTTTTCTCCCAGGTGTAAATGAATGGGTGATCATAGGTTCAATAGGTGGTTTAGCTATCCTTACAGCGACTATCGTCTTGACAAGAAATTATACCAAGAAAAAAGATTTTGTAGAAACAAAGAAAAAACGGAGTTTAATCAAAACAAAGTAAAGAACATTTAAAGTGAAAATTTCCAGATCTTATTCAGGTTCAATATCCACAAAATCTACTTCAACAGCACATTTAGGACAAACTTTGTTGTTGTCAATCCAATCAAGTAATTCACCTTTATGGAAAATATGCCCACAAGGTTCAAGCTGAAGAATTTTATCATCAGCAAATATATGCTTTTGACATAGATCACAGAAATGAATTATTTCGCCACAACTCATACAAACGCTTTTACCTTCAGGAATTTCAGCAATTTCAGATTGACAATAAAAACAAAGTTTGATTTTCTTACTTTGCTTATAATTAATGGCTTTGCGTAGTTTAATTCCCTTGACAATATGAATAATACATGTTATCCAGAAAGGATAGATCGGTAATAATAACCAAAGAGGAAGATAAGCAAAGTTCAATCCCACGTTATCAATTCTATAACACTCTTTAGAACAATAATAGGTATCCTTTCGTTTCATATAGAAGGCGTTTCTGGAATTAGAAATTTTAGTGTCAATTTCTCTTTTTCCACAGTGATTGCATCTAATGACCGGCATAATCAAGAAAGGAAATAGCTAATCGAATATTTATACCTTTCAGAATAAAATTGATTCATAACTAAGTCCATATGATTCAGACAAAACGTATGTGCATATTTTTGCACACATATCCAGGTATTTTCTCCGTATATATGTTCATATTTAAGCCGAAAGTAATCCAAAAGTAATGTTTGCCTTACACTTAAGCAAACAGCTAAGTAAAGTGAAGTGGAGCAACCTATTTTTTGTCGGGAGTTGAAACATAATTGTAATGCAACATGAGAACGTCAATGTTACAAATTTCCACGGAATCGGTAATTATGGAAATTCGTAACAATGTTTAAATATTCATATGAAAACGTAAACTTGAGTTCAATTTAGCTGGTGGAAGAGTTAAATGAAATTAAAAAAATCAATTGGAGTATTATTTGTAGTATCTTTGTTTGTATTATTAGCAAGCTCGTTCATTGTTGTCAATTCAGGTCCAGTGCAGGATGAACCAAT
>JAGLXK010000165.1 GCA_023132955.1 Candidatus Heimdallarchaeota archaeon | reverse complement strand
GAGGTTGATTTCCCAGCTATTAGTAAACTAATTTACATTACATTAATCCTCTACGTAGGGTCAGGATTCTTAAGCTATATTCAAGGATGGATAATGGCAAGAGTTTCAACAAATATAGCATACAGATTCCGCAAAGACATCGCAGAAAAAATCAATCGAATGAAACTCAAATATTTCGATAAGATCACTCATGGTGAGGTTCTTTCTCGCATTACTAATGATGTAGATACAATTAATCAGACTTTGAGTCAGAGTCTATCTCAAATTATTACTTCAGCTATTACTGTGGTAGGGGTACTGATAATGATGTTTACTATCAGTTGGATGATGACTTTAGTTGCATTAGTGATAATACCTTTATCAGGATTGATTGTAGCATTTATTGTCAAAAAGTCTCAAAAACACTTCGACCAACAACAGGAATACCTTGGACATGTCAATAGTCATGTTGAGGAGATGTATGGTGGTCATGTTGTAATGAAAGCTTTCAATGGAGAGAAGAAAAGTCAAGAGCAATTTGAAAAATACAACTCAACTCTTCACAAATCTGCTTGGAAATCTCAATTCTTCTCTGGATTGATGATGCCTATCATGACATTTGTTGGAAACTTAGGATATGTAGGAATAGCAATCATGGGTGGATGGTTAGCTATTCAAGAGGCTATTGGAGTTGGAGATATTCAGGCTTTCATACAATATGTTCGTAACTTTACCAGGCCAATTGCTCAACTAGCTAATGTCTCCAATGTTCTTCAACAAACTGCTGCTGCAGCCGAAAGAGTATTCGAATTCATTGAGGAGCCAGAAGAGGTAGCTGAAAAAGCTGATCCAGTTAGACTAGAAAAGGTAAAAGGACTTGTGGAATTTAAGAATGTGAATTTCAGTTATGACCCTGAAAAAGTAATTATACAAAACTTTTCTGCTGTAGCTAAGCCAGGACAAAAGATTGCTCTAGTTGGTCCAACAGGGGCAGGCAAGACCACTATGGTCAAATTACTTATGCGCTTCTATGATATTAATTCCGGAGCAATCTTCGTAGATGGAACTAACATATATGAGTTCACCCGTAAAGATTTACGGGAAATGTTTGGTATGGTCCTTCAGGATACATGGCTTTTCAACGGTACCATACTTGAAAATATCCGTTATGGACGACCTGATGCTAGTGATGCTGAGGTTGTAACAGCTGCTGAAGCTGCACATGTTGACCAGTTTGTTCACACTTTAGCAGGCGGTTACTATATGGAACTTAACGAAGAAGTAACCAATATTTCAGAGGGGCAAAAGCAACTTCTTACAATTGCGAGAGCTGTACTAGCTGATCCTCCAGTACTCATTCTAGACGAAGCAACTAGTTCTGTTGATACTCGTACAGAAATTCTTATTCAAAGAGCAATGGATGAACTAATGGCGAATCGAACAAGCTTTGTAATCGCTCATCGATTATCAACAATTAGAAATGCAGATCTAATCTTGGTTATGAATGAAGGAGACATAGTCGAACAAGGTAGTCATAAAGAATTATTAGCACAAAGTGGATTCTATGCTGATCTCTATAATAGTCA
>JAGLXK010000164.1 GCA_023132955.1 Candidatus Heimdallarchaeota archaeon | reverse complement strand
CTATAAACAACTGGAACTTTCTTTTCCTCACAACTACTGCATATGCCTGAAGTTGTTGGTTCTTTTATAATTTTCTTGCAATTTGAACATAATTGAACTGATTTGTTCCCTCCGCATGTTGGACACTTTTCACGTAAAATAATTTTTCCTGTTCCTTGACATTTCTCACAAGCTTGTCCTTCTTTAGTTTCACCTAGTGTGAAGGCTGTTTTACCTATACCTAAACACGATGGGCAAGTCATCTTTTCCTTTATAATCTTTCCTCGACCTTTACAAGTGGGACATTTTGAACTCAAGATTTTTACACCTACATTTAACAATAGACTAACGAAACAAAAATTCAATATACAAAAAAATTATGTTGTAAGAGATTAATCTGGAATTAAAGCTATTTCACTGAAATTAAGTAATCTAGTGAATATTAGATTGCTTATTTCTAATTTTAGTTTTTCTGAACTATCTTCAAATCTTTCTGCAGCACTATAGATTTTCATTGAAAGATCTGCATCTCCAAAAACATAATGTACATAGAAAGCTAAATCGCGAGTTCCTGCATCGTCAGAGTCTTCACATGAACACACATGAGCTTTGATTATTTCAGGACCTAGGTCCAATATGCACTCATATAATTCTTCTAGTGTTGAACTGGAACAAAGAACATCTAGTGTATCAGGTGAAACAAATTTGAACCTTTCATTTGGTCCTTCATCACCACTAGCCATTCTAGCCAGCACTTTAAGAGTAGTTAGATCCACAGCTTTCTACCTCGTTGCTTGTTTAAATTATCATCATTGGAGTTAGTTTTTGCAATAATCGTTTAATATTGTGTTCTAGAAGACCTCTGTTTTCTTCTTTGGTAGTTATAATTACCGCGTAATATTCATCACCAATTGGACGAAGATAAACAAAATGATCCTTTTCTTCAATTGTAACACTCATCAAAGTAAATTCTTTCATTAATTGTTGGAGTGATTCCTTTGCTAGAGAAAGCATCTTTTCACTTAACCATTGAATAACAAGTCTTTCAAATTTTTGGGATGATTCTGCCAATAATAAAGCATCTTTAGCATAAATAATTGAACAACCCAACACTCCTTCTGTATTAGATTCAAACTCATGTAGCATTTTTTCTATTTGTTGTCCAGATAGACTCATCTTTTCCACCAGTGTCTTTGGGTAAGTAGTATTACTAATAGTATATCAATCTTATCTTTATTTTCGAATGTTCATTCAGTGATAGAATGCGGATTTAGTATATAAACTCACAAGTTTAGAAAAAAACTTCTTGTTGAAGTAGAATATTGAAATTTTCTATAACAGTCTCTCAACAAACATAGAAATTCTACTCATGTGAGGAGACATAGATTCTAATTCATCTCGAAAACTACTAAAAACAATAGATTTTGAG
>JAGLXK010000163.1 GCA_023132955.1 Candidatus Heimdallarchaeota archaeon | reverse complement strand
TAAAGAGGAAGAGCAATCAGATAAATTAACTCCCCATATTCATATCCTGATTGAATCATATCTAGAATTGGAGCAAGTCGGTGAAATAATTTGCAAAGTTATGGATTATGGTAACCAAAGTAAATTTCCAGATATGAGAGGTTATACTGAATCTGAAATAGTAAAACTTGAAGGATTAATCGAAAAGAAGGATTATAGTGTTGAACTGTACCAAAATTTTGCTCGTCTTATATTTCCTGTTTACTTTCCCTTACAAGAAGAAAACAACTAATGCATCTATCTTTGAAATGTTTGTTCACAATACTCGATAAATGCTTTTTTTATGTCCTTCAAGTCTTTTTCCTCTTTCCACCTATTACGAATATGGTTTTGAATATCATGAGAACTCATCCGGAAACATGTAGTTAGCAACGCATACCCCTTCATTCTTTCCCTAATGATATCTGATTCTAACAGGAGAAGAGCTCTTTTTTGATGAGGTAGTATAAATTTTAACTCATCTAAAACGAGTTGTTTTGTACTAATAGTTGAAACCATACTTATTCTAAAATAGATATTTCAATATTTAAGACCGACAAAATTGCCATTTATGCTTTTCATCACATTGTAAAACAGAACTGATATTATCTAACTGCTTGTTTCTCTTGAATTTCATCAACAGAATAAAAGACGCAAATTCTTTTTATCCCTTTATCCTCGTGAGGTAAAGAGTACCAAGCACTTATTCTTCCCTTTGGAGCTCCGATTTTCTTGTAAAGTCTTTCAAGGTAACTCATAACACCTTTTTCATCGATTTCTTCACGTGGAACATCAAAATAATTTCTGAATTCCATATACTGAGAATCAAGATTTCACTTCTTTATATGATGTATTACATGGCTGTTACATTTGTACTGCTTGCTAAATAAAACTTACATATTCCTATGTGGATTTTATAATTTTAAACTGATATTCTGATTGACAATATGAAACATTGTATTTTTATGATAAGTTGATTCGAAAATCAAGTGAGAATAATCTTTCAAGTTACATTTATATACAGTATTTCGCTAGTAATTAAGATAATATACGAGGGGTAGAGAATTGACAAAAAATGATAAAAACATTGATTCCTTTATTTTGAGGGACGTATATCCTGATGTTGAAACAATTTTTACTTTTCATCTTACTTCATTGGAAAGCATAAAAGATTCTTGTATTTTCGTTATTGACACAAATTCATTACTTATTCCTTATGAAACAGGTAAAAATCCTTTAGCTAAAATTAAAGAAACTTATAATAAATTGATTACAGAGAGCAGATTATTGATTCCTAGTACTGTTGCAAGAGAATTTGCAAAAAATCGTACAAATAAAATACTAAATCTTTACAAAAATATAAAGGATAAACATTCAAACTTACGCTCAAAAATGAAACCCTTAAATTTCTACACAACTCCTTATCCGCTTTTAGAATCCTTTCAAGAATATCAAAACACACTAGAGCTAGAGAAAAAAATAGATAAAAACAACAAAGAACTTCTTAAGGAATACAAGAAATCTGTTGACGGAGTTTTAGCTAAAATCAAGAATTGGACCTGGAATGATCCTGTTAGCAAGATGTATGGTGAGTTATTTAAGAAAGATATTTTTTTTGATATAGAAATCACTGATGAAACCAAAGAGTCTTTATTTCAAGAGATGAAAAAAAGATATGAACACAGAATACCTCCTGGATACAAAGATTCTACAAACGAAAGTAAAGGGTCAGGAGACTTCCTCATATGGAAAACTATTCTAGAAATCGCTAAGAAACATAGTAATGATTTAGTTTTTGTATCTGGAGATAAAAAGTCTGATTGGTTTCATAGAATTGATAATGAACCCCTCTATCCTCGGTATGAGCTTGTTGATGAGTATCGTCGAAATTCATCTGGAAAATCTTTTCACATAATTAGTTTTGCCA
>JAGLXK010000162.1 GCA_023132955.1 Candidatus Heimdallarchaeota archaeon | reverse complement strand
ATAATTCTGTTCTTAAATTTCTTTTTTAATAATTTTTCTTGTTTTTCATACCTGGGAAAAACTACAGCTCTTCCATTATATGTTTCGAAAATTTCTTCCAAAATCTCAACTAGAAGAGTCTGTCCAACCATATTTCTTTCAAGCATATAAGCAGCACTACTTTCCTCTGGACGACCTACAATGAAACTATCATCTACATGTAATCCTAATATCTCAAGAGTTTCTTTTTGGGGTTTAAAATCTTGCAACCATGCTACTTCATCAATACCATCATATGGCTCTAATTGATCTCGTGTAGCTCCAAGTGAGAACCATTTCTCATCAGTTATACATGAACTATAAACTAAATATTTAGATAATGGAATCGTCAATTTTCCAACGGCCTTTGCATGGGGCGAGTCATTAATTGTAATAGTAGGTATTCCTAAACCAAAAGCTACTCTGGTTGATTCAGGGGACGAGAAGGATATATGGTAATCTGGTTTATTTTCAAGACCGTTAATATATTCTGCAAGTTGTGCAATTCTCTCATTTCCGGCCTTTAATTTGCCATACAGAGTTCCACCTCCATGTTTACCCATTATTTCTACATCTAGGTCCAAAAGAAAGAACAGACTGGCAACATAATCATAATTTCTGCATGTGAAAATAGCTTCATGACCTGCTTTCTCTAATTCTTTCGCTATTGCATTAAACAGTAAGGGTTCTTTTGAAGTTACAGCATCAAACCAGACAATCATTAAACCAATACAAACTTTAATACAAAAAAACCTTATGCTTGAAAGGTAAAAGAAAAAGAAGGATTAATCGCATTTGCTATAACCACAACTCCTGCAAGTAAAGCACCCTTCAGCAAACTCTAACATGCTTCCACAATCTGGACAAGCAATTGTTCCATTGGGACGGATGATGGTTTCACCATCCAGATATTTCTCTAGAACATGAGCTATTCCATCTGGACATGATAAAACAGTTTGTCCTTGATAGAAGTTAGGATTTGGACATCGTATTCCTGATAAATGGTCTGCAATCGATTCTAGTTTTATCCCTGATCTCAATGCAAGAGAGATCAACCTTCCAACAGCCTCACTCTGGCTAGCAATACAACCTCCACTCTTACCTACCTGAACAAAAACTTCACAAACTCCTTTTTCATCTCTGTTAACTGTAACATAAAGATTACCACAACCTGAACGAATCTTGTGGGTTCGACCTTCTGTTACCTCAGGCCTTGGTCGTGGTTCAACTTTCTCAGAAATAATAGTTAGTGTCTTTGCATCTTGTTTTTCTGGTTTCTTTGTTGAGAGTACCTGATATTTTCTTGAACCATCGCGATAAACAGTTATACCCTTACATCCTTGTTTGTATGCTAACATATACGCATTAGCTATATCTTCCTTTGTAGCAGTAGAGGAAAAATTAATTGTCTTTGAAGTGGCATTGTCGTTATATCTCTGAAAAGCTGCTTGCATCCTAATATGCCATTCAGGAGTTATATCGTGAGAAGTAACAAAGATATTTCTTAAATCCTCAGGAACCTCTTCCAAATCTTGAATAGTGTTAGAGGAAGACACTTTTTCTAGTAGTTCTTCTGAATGGATTTTTAAATCCTTTAGATTTTGTTCAAAAAGTGGATTGACATCAAAAAGCTTCTTTCCATCCAGTACATTTCGAGTAAAGGCTATAGCATAATAAGGTTCGATACCGCTGGAACAGCCTGCGATTAAAGAAATAGTTCCTGTAGGTGCTATTGATGTAACAGTGGCATTACGAAGGTTTTCAGATTGATCTCTATATATACTTCTATTGAAATTGGGGAAGTTTCCTCTCTTTTCACCTAATACTTGAGATTCATCCCGTGCTTTTTTTTGCACAAAAGCCATCACTTCATTTGCCTTAGCTAACCCCTCTTCTGAATCATAACGAATTTTTAGTTTTACAAGTAAATCAGCAAAACCCATAATTCCAAGACCTATTTTGCGATTGGCTTTAGTTATCTGTTCAATTTCTGGAAGTATATACTGATTTTTTTCAATTACATTATCTAGAAAACGAACAGCTGTTCTTACGGAATTTTCCAACAAGTCCCAATCGATTTTACCTTTTTTTACATGCTGCAAAAGGTTAATAGAACCGAGGTTGCAACTCTCCCAAGCTAGCATAGGCAATTCGCCGCAATTTCTCGTCTTGAGATAGGTTATTTTCTTGCTTTTGTCCGATTTTGATGTAAATCCTCCAATGAAATAGCTGTGAAAATCATCAACTGTTCCGTTATAAACATCTTCCTTACCTATATACTCGACATCTACAATGCGATGATTATACATAACCGCAGCTTCTTTGAGTTCATAGTAAGTTTGAAATCCGTATTTTGTTCCCAATCTATACGGAATTTCTTCATCTTTACATTTGCTTACCCACTCTTTCTTGAAAGGAATACGTTTAAATTCAGATTTTAATCCTTTGAATATCTTAATTTGAAGTTCTTTGTTATTTTCAGTTTTTTTCTTATAAGTATAATTTATACTCTTTATTCTATTGTGCTTTATTTTTTCATCAGTATTGAAAACTTCAATTGAGCATTTTTGGCTACAGTAGCTTATTTCTCTTTTAGAATAGCTTAAATCAAAAGCTGAACCACAGTGTTCACATACTTTTCTAACTCTTACTGAATTCTTGTCAAGGTAACATTCCAGATCTGTTTGTTTTTTACAATATTCTAGTTTTCTTTTCGCTCTTCTTCTATAACCTAGTTCAGTTTTCTTTCTGTATCTTTTGTTCTGCCAGAGTTTTATTGATTTATTTGATTGTATTTTTTTGTAATTTGGATCAATGGCATGACAGTTCCTAATACTTACCCCAATTTTCTTTTTTACACCATCGGATAATACTACTCCAAAACGCGGATTATTTTCTCCTTTGGTTTGGTAGAACGGGTTTTTCTTTTTATATAATTCCCATTTCTTGTTATCTTTTTTGATTTTGTAAATAGGGTTATTATTCCCTTTAATGCTCTCACTATGAAGTAAATAGTGTGCATCTATTGTCATTATTTCTAGATTTTCTGGTTCATTGTTTTCAGAGTTGAAATCTTTATGATGAACTACAAATTCCTCAGGTATAGACTTATCGTTATTATGGAAGAAACTAGCAATATGTGTGTGCTCAGATTTGTCACTTTTACCCCTATTATACATTCGCCAATATCTATTAAATTCAGTAACTGTGTATTTTCCTTTCTGTGGTTGTAGTCTTTTAGTTAAAATATGAAGACTATCATTAGGTTTTAACTCATCAACCCTTTTCATTGACCCATCTCTTAAGTAGAACTTGTGATTAGCTGTTGCTTTAATTTCTTCTCCTGTATCCAAACTAATTCGATAGATGGGTTGTTTTGTTCCAGTTTTTCGTGGATTTCTCATATATCTAATTGCTATTTTTCCTTCAAAATTTTCAGAAAAAACAGGTACGTCTTGTTCTTCATCAGCTAGTTGTTTTATAGATACAGAACCTCTTCCATCAGCTGTATAAACAAGAGTATCTCCAGTTACACATGGATTAGTGCTCTCTATCTCGCCTAATTCTGGAGTGGGATTGTCTTTATTAATTCTATCAATAAAAACAATTCCTGGTTCTCCATTCTTCCAAGCCATTTCCACAATTTTATTGAAAACTTCCTTAGCATTCATTCTTCCAAGTGCTTTGTTTATACGTGGATTTATAAGATCATAATCTTCATTTTTTTCTACAGCTTTCATAAATTGTTCTGTAATAGCTACTGAAAGATTGAAGTTGGTCAAACGAGACTGATCCTCTTTGCAAGTGATGAATTCCATAATATCAGGATGGTCAACTCGTAGAATACCCATATTAGCACCCCTCCTCCTGCCACCTTGTTTCACTGTATTAGTTGCTGCATTAAATACTTCCATAAAAGAAAGAGGACCACTGGCTATTCCCCCAGTAGTTTTTACAACATCATTTTTTGGCCTAAGCTTAGAAAAACTGAAACCTGTTCCTCCGCCACTTTGGTGAATCAGAGCAGAATGCTTTACAGCATCAAAGATTGAAGACATATCATCTTCTATCGGCAGGACAAAACAAGCACTGAGTTGACCTAGAGCTGTTCCTGCATTCATAAGTGTTGGTGAATTTGGCAAAAACCTTAGTGATGCCATCAATTCAAAAAATTCTATCCTTTCCTCTTCTGAGCTAGCAATAGAACTTGCAACACGATTGAACATCTCTTCAGGTGTCTCTATCACTTTGTTATTTTCATCTCTAAGAAGATATCTTTTTTCAAGAACAGTTTGAGCATTTTTTGATAATATTACTGCTGTCACAATAACCCCTTTCTTAGTGTATTTTTACTTTGTTTTATAAACCCCGACGAGTTTTTTGACTTGTTGCATGATTTTACAAAATCGAAACTACAAGTAAGTATAATAAAGGATTCGATACGATATTTAAGCCTTTACAACATTCATTTATCTCTAGGTTCAACTCCTCTAAGTGCTGTAGAAATCCGACAAAAATAATACGCGAAAGTTACAGAAACGAGATTGATTTTAAATCAATTAAAAATACTATGGACAAAAATCATGCCTTACACAAAACATTTGTCCAGCTATGGTGGGGAATTCCGATAAACTTTAATTTATGCAAGTTATATTAGTCCCATACAATGAAATTCAGAATGAATCGAAGAGCATTATCTCCAATAGTATCAGTTGTATTAATGTTTGCACTAATAACTGCTGCAATAGGGATTTCTCTTGTTTACATGATGCCCAGCATTAGTCAGTTCAAAGATAAAAGCTACAATAATAGTAGTAACCTGTATTTCATAGCTCTAGATGCCACTATACAAGATCTAATTCAAAATCTTCCTCCTGCAAGTTCAGATTTCCTATATGTACAAGAAGAAGGAACTATACATGTAGTTGAAGATTGGGCTTTTACATTCATTCTGAAAGATATTTTAGGAGCTCAAAATAGTTTGGTTTTACAAGATAATATTACGAGAATCATTCATCGTAGTACAGCTGTAGGAGATTACAGTGAAGGAGAACATAGATATATAGTTGGTCCTCAAAATCAAGACTATCTGTTTCTCAATGGAAGTAGTACAGTCTACAACGACATAGCAGTTGTAAATACTTCAAGAGCTGTATACGAACCTGCATTTCTAGAATTAGCACTCTATTATAGATATACTCTATCTACCGAATATGTGGTTTCAGGAATTGAGGAAATCTACTACATGGACATTATTAATGTGAAGTTTGTTCAAGATGATTCTGTTTCATTATTTAGCGAAACTCAGAAATATGTTAATATTCAACTAACCTATGCAGGAACAGAAACACAACATCTAGGGGAGATTGAATATAGTAATGATATGCAAGGTGAAATAACCTTGATAAACCAATATAGATATCAACTAAAGGAGTATCCTATATATTTCCCAGCAAATCCAAGTTATTTAGCACATAAGATTGTCGCAAATCTAATTACTATAATAATAAATGTATCACTAAGTTAAGGAGAGTTTCATGCCAAGCGAATATATCATGTACCTATCTATTCTTCTTGTTGGAACACTTGCTATAGCAGGTATAGCAGTTACAATGGTAGCTATAAATAATACAATGGAAGAAACAGCTATTAAAACGAATATGGAAAACATATTGCAAAATATGGCAGAAACGATTCACAATCTATTAAACGAAGGTCAGAATCAGATTAACCTAGGAGCCATTTCTATAAACATGCAACGACCTTTAACGCTACCTCAAGAAATTCAAAATGAAGCATATGAAATAGAGGTTGTATCTTCAGAGAATACTTACTCACTTAAAGCAACTGTAATAGAAAATGAGGATATTTTTGTGACTGTATCCTTGTTTATTGATCCGGGTGTTTTAACTATATCTGGGACAATATCAAGCTTGAATTCATCACCAACAATTATCTACGTGTATGATGGAGTAGATATCAGTATATCTCTAATTGATTAGCTTTTCTTGTTATTTCATATATTTTTTACCTAATATGAAAAATAACTTTAAAAAGAGTAGTATATATAATTAATTCATGCAAGATGATACTGGTGAAGCCTTTGTTGATACAGCAGCAGTTCCAATTCTTGAAGAGACATATCCAGTAAGCCCTCCATTCTCTTATGTTTTGATACAAACTGATCCTACCACCAAGCGTACACAATATATGATAGTAGAAATTCCTCTTGATAGCAAGGAAACTGCTATTTATAACAAAATATTCTCTATTATGGTAGATGAATTGGACGTTGATTTTACTGTATTGAAATCAACTGAAAAGGCTGAAGAATTTTTGAAGAAGAAAATAGTTGATATCATTAAACGTTATCGTATTTCGTTGAATGAATCACAATTTGAGAAGATTATGTACTACCTTACACGAGATTTAATTGGATATGGGAAGATTCAGCCCTTTATGCTTGATCCTAACATAGAAGATATTTCTTGTGATGGAACTGGTATCCCAATTTATGTTTGGCATAGAAAATATGAATCTATTGCAACCAACATCTCATTTGATACAGATGAAGAGTTAGATAGTTTTATCATAAAATTAGCTCAACGAGCAAACAGACATATAAGCATTGCAAATCCCCTGTTAGATGCATCTCTACCTGATGGAAGCAGAATACAACTAACCTATGGAAAAGAGGTAACTCAACGAGGATCCACATTTACTGCAAGAAAATTCAAAGCAGATCCTTTTACAATTACAGACTTAATTCTTTACAATACAATAGATCAAGATATTGCAGCTTATTATTGGTTTACAATGGAACATAATATTAGTACAATGATTGCTGGTGGTACTGCAGCAGGAAAAACCACTTTGTTGAATACTATTGCTATGATGATTAAACCTGATTTGAAGGTAGTTACAATTGAAGATACAGCAGAATTGAATTTAGCCCATGAAAACTGGATTCCAAGTGTTGTTCGTTCTGGTTTTGGAGAAACAACAGAAACGGGATACAGAAGAGGACAAATCTCGATGTTTGAATTAGTTCGTGCAGCAATGAGACAAAGACCAGATTATATTATTGTGGGTGAAGTCAGAGGAGACGAAGCCTACGCGATGTTTCAAGCGATGAGTACAGGTCATAGGGGTTTAGGTACTATTCATGGTGATTCTGTGGAAGGGGTAATTCACAGATTAGAGAGCAAACCAATGAATATTCCAAGATCAATGATGAAATCATTAGATTTGATTCATGTTATAAGAAAAGTAAGATTACAATCCAAATTCGCACGTCGTACTCAATCAGTTACTGAATTGATAGGTTTAGATCCAGTTACTGAAGAAATTCTAACAAACAAACTCTATCAATGGAATCCAAAGGATGATACATTCATTTACTTCGGAAGAAGTTATGTATTAGAAAAAATCATGGAGAATACCGGAATAACTGAACAAGAAATCTTTGACGAACTCGAAAGAAGAAAAACCATCTTGAGATGGATGGTCAAAAAGAGAATTCGTTACTTCGAAGATGTAGCTTCTGTTATCCAAGAATATAATTCTGACCCAGATAGAACTCTTGAAAAGGCAAGAAAGGGTCTCAAAGCATAAGAAGACTAT
>JAGLXK010000161.1 GCA_023132955.1 Candidatus Heimdallarchaeota archaeon | reverse complement strand
GGAGGGGAATAGGAAGAAAATAATCCGATACAAGGATATTTCTAAAATCAGATCAAAATATGACTCACTCATTTCTGTAGCGGAGGACTAAATTTAAACAACGTTAGAAAGGCATACTTTAATGGAGCAGATATCGCTATATTAAATGTGGTGGCATCTAATGATCCAAATGTAGGTCTTCGTGAAAATGCTAATTTTAGACAATTGATACCCGCAATTCTTGATGAAGTAGGACACTAAAATCCTCTTCTTTTTTAATTTTCAAAAATTAATTTCCTACCAACAGGAAAGTACTGTACTCTTTCTTCTCCTAATTTTTTTTGCAAGGCTCTAAAAGCTCTTTCTCCGATACTGTGGTTGAGCTGCAAATTAATATGCTTATAATCAGTCAATAATTTATTTGCTATTTTAAGAATCTTCTCTCTTTTAGCAAAAACCAAGTGAACTCCTCCTATTACTGTCACAACTTGGTCTCCACCAAGTTTCTCAACTTTATTGATAGTATTGGCTAAACCTGAATGACAGCATCCACAGATTAGTACTAATCCCTCCTTTGTTTTAAGAAACATCGCGGTGTCATCAAGAACTGAATCTAAACTCCATTTACCATCAACTTTGTGTACAAAAATACTTGAAATATTTTGCATACTTTCTCTTTCTTCTAAAGGTATTTCTCCAGTTGTAGAAAGTAGATTAGTTATACTCATTGGTTGTTTGCTAAGTTCATATGAAACTAGTTTCTCAAGTTCTTCATCTAACTTATAATAACCTGCATTCCACATTCGAACACCTAAAAAGCAAGCCCTCTTAGGTTCAGTTAAGTTCAAGTGCGCATAAATAGGAATTTTGTTTTTCTTTGTTCGTTTCTCCAGAAATAACCTCAAGCCACCTACATGATCTGAATGTCCATGTGAAAATACAATTTTCGTAATTTCATCAGGACTGATTCCTAAGGATTTCATATTTCTTACAAGGAAACGCCCTAATAGACCCATATCAAACATGATATGTTCACTTCCTGATTTAATGTAAAATGATACTCCATGACTTAATCTAGATAGTATT
>JAGLXK010000160.1 GCA_023132955.1 Candidatus Heimdallarchaeota archaeon | reverse complement strand
CTGTATTCTTATATCCATGAGGTTCGTCTGGTGGAACATACAATACATCATCCTGCTTTACTTCATGTTTCTCATAGTGAGTGAATACTTCACCTTTACCACCTAAAACATAAATTTCATGCTCTTGAGGATGGGCATGTATTCCTATCTGACCCCCTGGTTTCAGCTCAAAACGTCTCAGAGCAAATCTAGGCGCCCCTTCTTTCTCTCTAGAAATCAACCATCTAATTGTTGTTTCAGTAGATCCATAGTCAGTAACTTCCAATTCCTCAGCTTCACTATAATGTTTCAATTTCAGCCCAATCACCTAATTGTTGTTAAATTCTGATTTCAATATTTAAATAGTGTTTTATCGAATCAAAAGTATAGTTTAAGGTAAAGCCTTATTTATTTCCCAAGTAATGTTTTTGTAGTAATTATTGGTGAACAAATATGAGTGAAGGATTTAAACTAGACCATTCCCCTCATTATTATGATGAATTCCTAAGAGAGATTGAAAATACAAAGGAATTTAGGAAAAAAATCTATGAAGAGGTAGGTCTAAAAAATGCTAGAAGAGTTCTAGAAGTTGGGTGCAGACAAGGCATAATTAGTCAAGAACTTCGCAACGAAACTGAGGCTCAAATTACGGCAATAGACTCAGATCACATTAATATTGCAAATGCTTCAGAGAGAATTAAAGGTGTTGAATTCTATAGAGAAGTAGCTGATAAGCTTTCCATGAGAGATGATTCTTTTAATATAGTATTTTGTCATTATTTTTTCCTCTGGAAACCGAAGCCATTTGGTGTTCTCATGGAACTGAAAAGAGTCGTGAAAGAAGGAGGATATATAGTTGCTTTAGCTGAACCAGATTATCTGGGATGGATTGAAAATCCTGATTTAGGATTGGGTAAAAATCATATAAAAGCTCTAGAAAAGCAAGGTGGAAATCCTGGTGTAGGAAGAAGACTTCTAGCTGTATTCTCTTCAGGGGGTCTGGAAACCTCAATACACATTAATACAAGAATATGGGATAAAGAAGAGCTAGAAGGATGCATTGAACATGAATGGCATAATGTCTATGAAGCAGGTTTGATTTCTGAAGAAGAATTCAAAGCTAAAGTAGAGGAAGAGAAGAATATAATAGCAGAGAAACTCAGAGTCATTACTCTACCGATTTTCAGTGCAATAGGAAAGAAAGTGATTCTTCCAGATGAAGTAATTGATCCCCTACGATTAAGCTAATCTTTTTGTAAAATGATTACTAGATCATTACTCTCTTTTTCCTTAAAATCATTCTTTTGATAATCTCCAAAAACATTTAAGTTTATTTCATCAGAAGCAAATTCTCTGAAATCTTTTTCTGAAATAACAAAGAATTCAGTTCTTTTCTTATGTAAATCGAATTCTTCCGATTCATAATCACTTTGATGGATTTTTTGAACATACATTGTTATTTTATTGTATTTATTTTTCCATTCCATCATTCTTACATGAAAGAGTAGAGCTTCATTGGAATCTCTTTTTAAACCTGGATTATAGAACCAATGTTCCTCATCTCTATGAGACAAATAATTAACTACTTGAATAAGTATAACTCCCTTCTCACTAAGAAGATTGATCATCTGATTCAAGATGTTTCTACGCTCAGTAGTATTAAAAATGGATAGAGTGTTTCCAATACAGAAAATGAAGTCAAATTTCTCAGTAGGGATTTTACTCTCTAGTTCGAGAATATCACTAAGTATGAAATCTACTTTGTCATTACAATTGTTTCTTTGAGCTAATCTTTTTGCTTGTTCTATATTCTGCTCTGAGATGTCAATTCCTATACCTGCAAAACCCCATTTAGCGAACATAACTAAATGATCACCAGTTCCACAGGATACATCTAGAATTCTTACATTTTCTTTCTGTATGTTTTGGAGAATTTCTTGAAAGAAGGGAGCTTCACGTTTTAATCTTGTACCCCACATCACAAGGTCTTTATATAGAATTTCATCTTTCCAATCTATTTCCATTTTGCAACAAAAACCTTATCTCAAAGTTGTTCTTAATCTTATTCATCAAACAAAACTAATTTTATCAAACTAAACAAATTCTAACATTTTTGCAGATATTTGTTCTTTAGTCATTTGATTTTCTTCTTCAACAAACTTATCAATTTCCTTCAAGAAATCTTCAGTTATTTCATCATTATCGATATTACAGATATAAATTCGGTTATGTTGAGACAATTCAGGTTTTTCAAAATTATGAAAGAGTTCCTCTGTAAGTTTTTCACCAGGACGAATTCCAATGTATTCAATTTTGATATCATCTTTGTCGTAATCATAAATTTTGAATAATTTATGAATAATGTCTAGCATTTTGTAAGGCTAACCCATATCTAAAACAAATAACTCTCCACCTCTGCCAAGTATGGAAGCTTGAACTACTAGCTGAGCTGCTTCTGTGATAGTCATAAAGAATCTCTCCATTCTTTTGTCTGTTAAGAGCACAGGACCGCCATTTTCAATTTGCTTTTTGAATATCGGAATTGCACTCCCACTGCTCTCTAAAACATTTCCAAATCTAACTATCATAAATTTTGTATCATTAGAATTTCGAGCAAGAACATATTTCTCAATGATTCTTTTCGAAACCCCTATAATATTAATAGGATTTACTGCTTTATCAGTTGAAACAAACACAAACCTTTCTATTTTTTCTTCTAAAGCTATCTTGATTAGGTTGATTGAGCTTTGAATATTATTTTTAATACATTCATGAGGGAATTGTTCCATCATACCAACATGTTTGAAAGCTGCACAATGGTAGATGATGTCAGGCTTATATTTTCTGATGATTTTGCTTAATCTTTTCTCATCTCTGATATTAGCAAGAGATGGGATGAAATTGATCTTTTTATGATTCTGGTTCATCTTATTTGCCAATTCGAAAAGAGGTGTTTCAGCTACATCTAAACCAATGATTTGTTTTGGAAAACATCCAGCTAATTGAATGCAAATCTCTGATCCAATTGATCCTGCTGCTCCCGTTATAAAAATGGTATTATTTCTTAAAAAGACTCAAACATATTTCCTCATATTTTTCCAGAAATATATCATAACGAAATTGTTCATTAAATAACTCAATTCCTTTCTTATTTGTCGTTTTGGTAGTTTGTAGTTTCTTTAATTCACTGACAACTTCTTTATTTGTGTTACATAAAATTACTCCAGGTAAAGGGTAATTATGAATTACATACCTCCCCTTAGAATAAGCTTCTACTATCATTTTAGGAAAACCATCATGTTCAGTCATCCTAACAATAACGCTAATCTTTGACCAAATCTCACTAATATGGATGTATCCTAGAAAATGAAGATTGCTTTGATTATATTTTTCCTTGTAGTCTGTAGAATCAAACTGACCAACAAAATAAAAATCAACATCTTGAACTTCTTTTGAAATTTCGATCACTCTACCAACACCATAGAGTTTTTCTCTTCCTGCTATGAAATAAACTAAAACACCAAGTTTCTCAGGCATAGAAATTTCTTCTGCTTCTATATCTGAACCATGAAAAAGAATTGTACTTTCTATTCCTATTTTATCGAGTTCTTCCTTTATTCTAGTTGATACTGAAATATGTGAATCTACAAATATTGAGAATATTTTTGTTTGCAGTTTTCTTTTCCAATTTTGAACAGAAAGAACTGAATCAGATCCAACCCAGTGGCAAATAGTTTTTTTTCTACAAAGTTTTCCAATTACAAACCAAGGCCAAGCTGACTGGAAATGTGCTCCTAGAATAATATCTGAATCCTTGATTTGTTTTTTCTTGGGAAAATGAGTTGTTGGTAATAAATTTGTGTTATAACCTCTCTTTTCCAGAGCTTGATTGATGTATTCTGCATTAACACCGATTAAGCTAATTTTCAGATCTTTAAGGGTTTTTTGAGTAGGCATTTGATTCAACCTTATCTGCAATTTTGAGATATATCTTAATGATTTATTAGCTTTATTAATCATTAGTTTAGTTTCAGCTGACAGCAAAGATTATATTTCTCTTTATGAATTTGAATGTGGTAATAGCGGTGAATGAGTTTGAGAATTTTAGGAAATATAGAGAAGAGATGAATGAAAAAATCTTTGCTTTACAGAATAAACAGATTAACAGATTTTACGCTTTAGATACAGGAGCATATTTAGAAGGTGCTCTGTCTGCTAAATTTAAAGAATTACTGGGTCTTTCAACTTCCTTAGTACTAAGGTGTGAGGATTGTGTGAGCTATCATATGATTAGAGTTGTTCAAGAAGGATGCAGTGATGATGAAATAGCAGAAACATTATCGGTATCTCTTATTGTTGGAGGATCTA
>JAGLXK010000016.1 GCA_023132955.1 Candidatus Heimdallarchaeota archaeon | reverse complement strand
TCAGCTGCTACTGCTCTCATGGGATTAATAGCATCGACATATACATCTATCTCCCCCCCCCACAATTCAGGACACTCCATTGCTTTCATTGTTTTTCTACTTTTACTCTCTGTTTTAAACCTTCAGCTAGCAAAGATATCTTTTTGTGCACACCTTTTAAAAGTCAAATAATATATGTTTAGTAGATATGACTTCAATTACTCTCCATGGTGCTGTTGAAGAAATTGGTGGGAATAAAATCCTTATAGAAGATGGGGATACAAAACTCTTTTTCGATTTTGGTTTAAGTTTCGGAAAGTATGGTGATTTCTTTTCTCACTATCTCCAACCAAGAAGACATAGTATTCTTAGTGACTATATGGATTTAGGATTGCTCCCTAATCTTTCTGGGCTTTATAGACAAGACTATGAAAAACGGTTTCGGGAAAGTAGTCCTGAGCCAAACTATGATGGGGTCATTCTTTCACATCCTCATCTAGATCATGCAGGATTTCTTTCCTATGTTCGTTCTGATATTCCTGCATACTGTTCTCCTGGATGCAAAGCAATTTTGCAAGTCTTTGAGGAATCATCATATGGTTTTCATGAATATACTCGACTCAAGGAGTCTTTCAAAATTAGAGAAAGTAAACGTGATTCAACAAAGATTGTTAAAGATAGAAGTTCAGTTATACCAAGAGAAGTCAATATCTTTAAACCTAATTTCAAAATAGATGATATAACTATCCATCCTTTTCCTGTAGATCATTCTGTCCCTGGATCTAATTCTTTTGTAATAGAAACCTCGGAAGGGTCTATTGTTTATACAGGTGATATACGTTTTCATGGTCTAAAAGGGAATTTCAGTCAATTCTTCGTAGAAAAAGCAGCAGCTTTTGATCCGGATATACTCATCAGTGAGGGGACTAACATTCAAGATACCAAAAGTTATGGGGAACTTGACCTTCAACAAGATTTGTTCTCAGTACTAGAAAATGTACGAGGTTTAGTAATAGTAAATTTTCCTGTAAGAGATACAGATAGGATGCGTTCTTTCATAGAGGGAGCAAAACATACAGATCGCTCCTTGGTAATTAATATGAGACAAGCCTATACTCTCAAAACCTTAGCGGAAAATGGTGTTACACATGTACCAAGATTAGATGAAGTGAAAATCTTCGTTCCAAGGAAAGGTTGGGGTGTTATTAATGATATGAATTATCCAATAGAGATTCAAATGCAAGATTATCATAGTTGGGAAAACCAATTTATTGAACAAAATAACAGTGTAACAGCTGATGAAATTAGTAGCAGTCCAGAAAAGTATATTTTCAGATGTGACTTTTTTGAATTGAAGTATCTTTTTGATATTAAGCCACCCCAAGAATCAATTTACATTAGATCTATAACTGAACCTGTTGATGAAGAAATGGAATTAGATCAGATAAAAGTTGATAATTGGCTCAAGCATTTTGGTCTTTATCCATATATACAACTTCATTGCTCTGGTCATGCTTCTGGGTATGAAATCCAAGAAATGGTGAAACAACTCAACCCTAAGAAAGTAATTCCTGTTCACACAGAAAAACCAGCTGAATTCAGTTCGTTCCATGGAGATGTGATTCTAAAGGGATTAGGAGAAAAATATACTTTAAGCTAGCGTAAACAGGTTAGAAATCTTCCGCCATCTATGCTAACAGTTTCTCCTGTCATCCAAAGAGCTTTTTCGGAAGCTAGGAATAATATCAAATCTGCTATTTCTGTAGGTGTACCAACTCTCCCAAGAGGATGAGTTTCTTTACTATGTTCTAGGAAATTGCTATATTGTTCTTCATTCATACCACTAGCCCTGTGAAGATTAGTTACAACAACTCCTGGATTCACAGCATTTACTCTAACCCCAAATGGTGCTAATTCAAGAGCTGAGCACCTAGTTAAATGATCAACAGCTGCTTTACTAACACAATACGATAAAACACCTGGGAAGGCTCTTAAACCGGTTACACTTGAAACATTGACAATGTTACCCTTGCTCTCTTTTAGGAAAGGAACAGCTGTTTGCATAAGTACAAAAACAGATCTTAGATTCACATCCATCATTCTGTCGAAATCATCAATTGATGTATTCATAATACTTCCAGTTTCAATAATGCCAGCTGCATTAACTAGGATATCAATTTTATTCCACTCCAGAATTGTTTCACCTATAATTTGCTCTGCAGCTGCTTTAGTTGTTATGTCAATTGCGATATATTTTGCATCTATTTCTTCTGAAATTTCCTTCAATCTTTCTTTAGATCTTGCGACCAGCAACACATTTGCATTCTCCTTCTTGAAAGCCCTTGCAGTAGCAAGACCTATTCCAGAGCTTGCACCAGTAACAATAACTGT
>JAGLXK010000159.1 GCA_023132955.1 Candidatus Heimdallarchaeota archaeon | reverse complement strand
AGAAGAAGAACCAAAGGAAGAAGAACCAAAGGAAGGAGAAGAGGTAGAACAAAAAGAAGTGGAGGTTGCAGATGAAGTTGTTGAGGGAAAGGAGGAAGAGAAGATTGTTCTAGATGAATCCTTAAAAGAGTCAATCAAAGAGGAAGTGAAGAAAGACATCTTAGGGATTACTGATAAAAAAGAGTCAAAGGAAGAGGAAGTAGAAAAAATTCCTAAGGTTAAAGAAGATATGCATATTGAAGAAAAGGAGGAAGAGGAAATGACTGAGATAGACGAAATCAAAGAAGAAGTAAAGGAAGAAATAATTGAAGAGATAAAGAAAGAAGTCGTTAAAGAGGTTAAAGCTGAACCTAAAAAAGAAATAAAGAAAGAAGTTGCTAAAGAGCTCAATAAAGAAGAAAGTATTGAAGAGCTGAAAGAAACGATTATTGAAGAAATCAAAGAAGAGATCAAAGAAGAAATCAAGTATGAATTAAGAAAGGATCTCAAGGAACCTAAAAAAGAATTGAAAGAAAAAGTCATTGAAGAAATAAAAGAAATGAAAATTCCTGAAGAGGAAGAAGTTGAGGAAGAAATTTCTGAAGAGGAAGTAGAAGAGGAGAACGCAGTAGCTTCCAGAACTGACTTTGAATAAATTATAATAAATATAACCGTTTGATTATCAAAATCAAACATGATCAAAAAACCAAGCAAATCTTGGTTTAAAGTGCAAGATTGTGATTAATTGGCTAGTGTTCTAGATAATTATGGATGGATAGTAACTATCGTAATCGTAATTATTGTTCTTGCCACAATTCTATTACTGATGAAGGAAGGGGTTGATGCAACTAAAGTTACTGTTACAGGAGCAGTTGTTGTTGCATTGATATACATGTTCTTTATGGATTGGCAATTAGGATTGGAAGAAAATCTTAGCTTTGAACACGTACCACACAATTTTCTAGAAGCTTTAGCGCAAACGATTAATGTAGAAGCGATTCTAATTATTTTCTCAGTTAGTATAATTGTAGCTCTTGTACGAGGAGCAGGGTTCTTCGATTTCATATCACTTTCTATTGTTAAATTAACCAAAGGAGACCCTAGAAAATTAATGATAGCATTGGGTGGATTAACTTTCTTTGTTTCAATGTTTTTTGATAACCTTTCAGCAATTATTCTTTTAGGTTCCTTAACGCACGTTATGAAACTTGGTTAAACTTGC
>JAGLXK010000158.1 GCA_023132955.1 Candidatus Heimdallarchaeota archaeon | reverse complement strand
GATGTCATATAATCACAATTTATCTCCAAGTAACTTCCACATCTTCAGGTCTGAAATGTTGGTCCACTATTGTGTCCTCAAATTCAGTCGTCACACCCGATTGCTTCATTAAAATTCCTAACCATGCTATCATTACACCATTATCTAGAGCAAGATCAGCATTAAGACCTCTAAAAGAAGCATCATGGGAACTGGACATTTCTTCAAGCATTTCTTTTAGTCGCGAATTAGCTGCTACACCACCACATACTAAAACTTCCTCTTTTTTTGTATGAGCTAAAGCTCTTTCTGTAACTTCAACTAACATAGAAAAAACTGTTTCTTGGAGACTAAATGCGATATCTTCAAGTGGGTGTTTCTTACTATTTAATAATCGGGTAGCATGAGTCAGAATACCTGAAAAAGAAACGTCCATTCCTTTTATCACATAGGGGATGGAAACATAGGTTGAACTTTTCAATGCTTCTAGCTCAATCATTCTCCCCATTGGATTCTCTTTATCACTTAAACCAGCATTTCTTCCAAAAACATCTAAACAATTTCCTACTGGTATATCTATTGTTTCACCAAATACTCTATATCTCCTTTCAGAGAACGCAATGACTTGTGTATTTCCTCCAGATACATACAGAACAACAGGATCATCAAGCTTCCCAACTAATCTTCCAATTTCAACATGTGCTATTGGATGGTTCACTGCCATTAGTGGCTTACCCAAGGACAAAGAAAGAGTTCTTGCAGTAACTGCCCCTATTCTTAAGCAAGGTCCCAGTCCTGGTCCTTTTGTAAAAGAAATCAAATCAATTTCCTTAGGTTTGATACCTGATTCATGGAAAGCATCTTCTATCGCTTTGGGTATTGTGGAGGAATGAAATTCTGAAGCTTCTCTAGGATGAATCCCACTTCCATAGGGGGGCTTGTAGGTTCTTCGAATATTAGATAACACATTTCCTTTGTCATCTATAATACCAACACCCAATTTATCAGCAGAACTTTCTATTCCCAGAGAAATCATTGATATCACTCTGACCACGTTAGTTTAAAGGTTTCTTTTTGAAACTATTTAGTAATCTTTAATATGTTTGAATTACAGTTCTTTATGATGCCCCCCATAATTGAAGCTGTTTTTCCCTGGGAAAAACAAAAAAAAGCTGTTATGAAAAAAAATCAAGAATTGGGTAATCTATTTAAGATTAATTTTGTATTCACGTATTTCCTACTCTTTGTTTTCACAGTTTTAGGGAAAATCTATCCTTTACTCAGAAACTTCGATATGAATTTATTAGGGTACAAAAGTTGGTTAGTAGAATCCTTAGGATATCTAGTTTATAACTGGTGGATTAGTATAATTTTGTTCTTTAGCTCTTTAATAATTTCTATTTTTCTTTCACTGTTAATAACAAAAACAAGTATAGGGGCATTTAGAAGTTACTTGGAATATTTAAAAATTGACTTCAAAGATAAGCAACGAGGTTTAATTGTTAAAACAGTTATCAAAGATAGCGCAATTATAGCAGGTTTTTCTCTTATAGTTTTTCTAATTCTAGAATTCATAACGTTTGCAATTAGCTCTCTAATAGCATCGTTTGTTCTTCCAATTGTTTATAATTTAAATGAAACTTCTCTTGCTAATGTTTTTCTCTCTATATTATTATCTCATATCATCTTCTTTCCTTTATTTGTCTTTATTTACCAAAGAATGATAAACAAAAAACTAGTCCCAACTGATACATTCAATTTTAAAGAATTTATGAAGGAAGATGGGGAGGTTGATATGGAAAAGTGGAGATCAAGAACTTGGGGGAAAAAACCATATACGTTTAATTGGAAGGAAGAAGAGGTATTTCCAATTACATGTTTTTCATGTGGTTCTATTATATCAAGCGATTTAACTGTCTGTCCAATATGTGATGCGGATTTAGTCAAGGAAATTGAGGAAATTGATACTGAATATTCAACTGAAAATACTGAAGAAGAAAATAATCTAGACATTGTTAATGATAATAATTATGACGAAGAAAAAAATAATTCTTAAATTTAACCAGATAATTACTTCATCTACTAACCCCGAATATAATGCCTGCAGCAATCATACCCAGAATTAAAATTAATAAGAATCCAGGGAAGAAACCATTACGTATCCTTGTCTTTCTCAAGCAACTAGGGCACAAAATTATTTCTTCTTGCTGGTGTGTTTGTGATTGAAACATCGCTAATAATGCATTTGTTTGCCAGTAAGTTTTAGAGCATTCATCACAAATAGGAAGCTTACACCTATTACATTCATTGACCGCAGTATATTTCGTATGAATATAACATGTATTTTTTGACATTTTAATCACTTTATTGCCTCAGCCAAAAGTCGATCATCAATGATCAGGTCGTTGCAACTACATCATTGGCAAATAAGGATTATTTTGTGAATTTTAAAGAATTCCTATTGCGATGAAACTAGTGAAACAATTTTATCCACTACAAGTTCTCGAAGTTTTTTTATTGTATTTTCACCTTTGATTGTTTCAATTAAAGGCAATTTGCGTATTTTAGTTTCGTTAATAAGGAGCTCATGAATCTTTCTGATATTCTCGAAATGATTGAGCAAGTCTTCCTTTTCTTGAGTATATTGAGAACTTAGGTTTTCTCTATGCATCTCAGGATCTGGAACAGCTATTGTGATGTAAAGCACATTTGGCTTATTTAGAATAATTTCATCAAAGAATGCTGGTAGTAAATGTTCTCCTTCTACAACAATCGATACTGACTCTTTTTCAGCCCTCGATAAAACTGCATCAACACCTATGTTAACTAGTTTTGAGTGATTCTCAAATCCTAGAAGTACTTCATCAAAACGGCTGCTGTAAATTGGTCGAAGAGTCTGATAAGCCCTATAGGATGAAGAATGAAGCTCAGGCATCACATCTGCTGAAAGAACCTTTCTTAAAATATCGCGAACTACTTGAGTTCCTATAACATGTTGAATACCCAAGTCTCCAGCTATTTGTCTGGAAAGAGTGCTTTTTCCAGCACCAATTGCACCAGATATAAAAATCCACAGAGGAATATTAGAAGCTCTCCACTTTTCGATCATCAAATATTTGTTGCCAACACTAACATCTTGTGAGTTAGTTAAATGAGAAGAAACAATTTCATCTAGTTTCTGTTTACTAATAGTTTCTTTTTGGAGATCTGTTAAATCATTATAAATCTGAATCGAGAATTCATAACCTTCTGAGAGTGAAAAACCAATCATTCTTAGTTTTTGAGCTAGAATCCCTCTAGAAAATAACTGCTTTGTTTTTCCTTGAATATAGATTTGAGGTCCTTTCTCCATTTTCTTATCACGGTAAATTAACTTTAAAGAAAAGTATAATTAAACTGTTAAAAAGTTAACTTTTTAGATAAGATTGTTATTATTATGCTTAATGACTAGTAATAATTCCGACAATTTTCTTAGAATTAAAACGAAGAAAGACAAGTATGAGTACTTCTCAAAAGG
>JAGLXK010000157.1 GCA_023132955.1 Candidatus Heimdallarchaeota archaeon | reverse complement strand
ATAAAGAGGAATAAAAAAATGAGTAAATGGATATGCACACTTTGTGGTTATGTTTATGATCCAGATCTGGGAGACCCTGATTCAGGAATCAATCCAGGAACAAAATGGGAAGATGTTGATGATTCTTGGGTCTGCCCTGAATGTGGTGCTGACAAATCTGATTTTGAGCCTTATGAGGATTAAAAAACTTCCTCCCTTCCTTTTGGTTTATTTTTATCTTTTTCTTTTTCCGATAATAGTTGTTAACCCAATTACCATTGTTAGAAGTAGAGTGGTATTTGTTTTTGTTGTTATTCTAACATCATACCCTGCTTGTTCCATTAAATCAATTGCTAACTCTAAATCATATACGTACGGTTCCATCGATTCGTTATATCCGACACACGAATCTGCAATTGGTGAGGTCCCTGGTGCAGATAAGCCATTAAGGATTTCACTAACTATTATAGCCCTATTAACTGCATGACTAATAGCTTTTCTGACGACTTGACTCTTGCCATTATTATTGTTTTATATGAAATCATTATGATGAATAGTATGATTGAAATCATGATATTCTTGTATTTCGAAAACCATAGTTAAATTGAGAAAAATTGCGTATAGTATGTTCTTCCTAAAAAGAGATATATTGAAAGAGATTATGTTTCTTAAAGGAATCTTTATTACAATAGAAGTACAAGTATTTTGGTTCACAATGTTCAGTGCAAAACTGAATAAAAGCACATTATTCTCAAAAATAATCTTGTTTGGAATATTTGCAGTTTTACTTATTACTCTATCTAATGGATTTGGAGCAAGATATTACTTGAAACAAAGCGAGAATAACCTAGTATTAGCAGATTTAAATCACATTGTAGAAAAACCTGTTTCATTAGATTTAACTCCTCATGAACCCATTGACATACGCTCTAGAAGTGGTTTCACAAGTTTTCCAGGTTCTGGAACTGAAATTAATCCTTACATCATCGAAGGATATTCCATTATTACAACAGATTTTTGTGGAATTCGGATTGATTATACTAGTTCTTTTTTTATAATCCGTAATTGTTATGTTGATGCAGAGAATTATGGTATTCGGATTTATAATGTTGCTGAAGGAACTGCTACAATCATAAATAACACATGTACTAATACATTGTATGGTATCACTATTCAGCATTCTTCTGGTGTTACTCTAACTAATAACACCTGCACCAACAATAGAGTGGGTATCTCTCTTTCTTCTTCTTCTTGTCTTGTTAAGAACAATCTTCTACAAGGAAATGAACATTCTGGAATCCACATGAGTATAAGTTCTAATGATAATATAATTCAGAATAACTACTTTCTAGACAATAATCAATTTTATGATTCTCAAGCAACAGATGATGGAAGGAGGAATAAATGGTATGACGCTGAGAAAAAAGCAGGGAATTATTGGTCAGACCTTGGGGACCAATGCACATATAAAATTGAAGGAAGAGCTCGCTCAAAAGATCTCTATCCTCTAAACAGAGCTCTAGATTGTCCTAATCCGATAGTTATCTCTATTATTTCTATTGTCCTACCTATACTTTGCACTACTGTTATTCTTGCATTCATAGTACCGAAATATATTATTCCTTATTCACGTAAAACAATTATCCCAAATATTCGCAAACAAAGAGCTGTGAGTCGAAATCAAATAAATAAACTTTTATCATGTCCTAAGTGCGAAAAAAGTCTTAAATCATCCACAGCAATCTGTGACAGCTGTGATGCCATAATTCCAAAAAGAAATATATTTACAAACTTTCGACTTAAGATTGCTGAAAGCAAATCTAATCGGGTAACTGCAATTGTCTATTTAGTAAGCTTAGTTTTATCTATTATAATAGCACCATTAGTAATAGGTAGGTACTCTAGCTATTACAGGTATGGATGGTTATGGTTTGGATTATTTGGACTTTTACCTGTTCTTCTGCCTTTAGCATGTATCATATTGCTTGTACTTTTCCGTCAAGAAATAGGAAGAATGAAGTTAAAGAAGAAAGTTCCTCTAATAACAATGAGTGTTGCTTTTATAGTTGCTATGGTGACTACTCCTTTGTGGGTAATGATCTGGCTTTTAGCAAACATATGATATTTTTCCAAAATCGAATTTTGCTATCGATGACATTTTCTTTCTTCTTTGTATTTTTTTGTTATCCAGACTTCGATTGTCTCAAAATATATCTTAATTTGTCTCAGAATAAGTCTCTAGTTCTTTTACAAATCCTTCAAGATGCTGATTACTCCTTTGCAAATATTTTAAAAATGAGAATGGTAGTAAGTAAAACTAGATTAAAGGTGAAAAAAATGGTAGCAGTTCAAAATAAATCTCTTAAAATGAAAGAGATAAAGAAACATCCAAAACGTCAAGGTCTTAGAAGAACACTTGTGTTTATTTCCGCTCTCCTTTTCCCTGTAGTATTTTATTATCTCTCTCCCATGGTTCCTATTCAAGGAGGAGCTGAACCTACAGGAGGAGTAATATCTGGAAGTCTTATCGTTTTTGCAGGATTGTTTGTAGTATCCCTCTTTCTGGGAAGAGCTTATTGTGGTTGGGTATGTCCAGCTGGTGGTATGCAAGAAGTAGTAATA
>JAGLXK010000156.1 GCA_023132955.1 Candidatus Heimdallarchaeota archaeon | reverse complement strand
TTACAGAAAGAATATTACGAAAATGTTAAGTAATAAATTAATAGGTAAAATGCTTCAACTCGCTCCAAAATTTGGATCAATTATGCGAATTCTGAAAATGAGTTTTGGTAAAAGTGTCCAAATGGTTATGAAGTTTCCAGGTCTGAAAGCAGAAGCTTTGGTTGCTAACTACTTACATAGATTTGGAACAGGTTTTACTCTCCCCATTTCTGTTCCTGTTGGTGATGCTTCAGTTAAAAATTTCAATGGTACAGGACCAGAAGACTATCCCCAAAGAATAGCCTTGAAGAAAGTAGGAAACACACTTGCTTCAATTGAAACTGTCTCATATGGTTGTTATGGCTGTCCTTTGAGATGTGGTAGAAAAATTACTATACCTGAATTAGGGATAAAAGATTCTCACATGCCTGAATATGAAACACTTGCTTCACTGAGTAGTAACATATTGAATGAAGATCCAATGATGATGATTAGGGTCAATGAATACTTGAATCGTCAAGGGATGGATTCTATTTCTACCGGAGTTATTCTAAGTTTTGTTCTTGAATGTGTTGAAAAAGGTCTTCTAACTAAAGAAGATTTCAAATCGGAGAAATTCCCAGAAGGTTTTCTTCCCCAATGGTATGAGACAGATTATATCTTCCCTCTCTTAGAGATGATGGTTAATCGAGAAGGAATAGGCAATATTCTTGCTGATGGTACTTGGGTTGCTTCCAACAAGATAGCTGGTTCTAAGAATTACGCTATGAATGCTAATGGTCAAGAAATTCCAATGCATGATCCCAGATATATCAAATGGTTTGGTGCAACATATGTTTCAGATCCTACTCCTGGAAGACATACTGCTGGAGGAATTGATACTTTAATGTTACATCCAATAGCTCGTTTTACTAAGGAATATGATTTCAAAATTGATAAAAAACTAGAGAAAACAGCAAAAAATCATGTATTAGCCGTTCAGTTCGCTCAAAGTATTAATGCTCTAGGACTATGTTCTTTCTCACTAGCTTGTGGGAGTTACCCTCTCTTTGAACTCATACAAAGTGTGTTTGGGTGGAATGTTACACCAGATGAATTCTTGACTATAGGGCAGAGAATACAGACCTTACGTCAGATGTTTAATGCTCGAGAAGGTGCGATAAGACATAAAATACCCAAAAGACTTATTGGTGATCCACCTCTGAAGAAAGGACCCTTAAAGGGCGTTTCATTACCCATTGAAGAAATGATTCAAGGGTACTACAAAAATATTGGATTCAGAGAAGATGGGGTTCCTAAAGAAGAAACGTTGAAACTTCTTGATTTGGATTATTGTATCCAAGATCTAGACAATAGTCAGGGTCGTCCCCAGATCCTTGTAAATGAACATCTTAAAGCCAAAAGCTGATGCTCCACAGTATGATTCTATTTTACTTTTTTTAGACGACAAATAGTTATCTTTTTATAATACTAATATTTTAGAATATTCAGAAAACTGAATATTATATATTCTAAATATGGGTTGATTTTGTGAAAATACTCAAATTAACAGGATTCGCGTTCAAAAACGCGTTTAGAAGGAAAATAGTAGCAGCTTTAGCAATAACAGGTATAGCTGTTGCGATAACAATGCAAGTAACAATTAATTCGTTTATTGCAGGAATGGACGAAACTTTTAACGATATTTTTTCAGAATTGGTAGGAACATTTCAAATTCAAGAAAGTAATGCTCCAGCATCATTTGCTTCTCAACTTCCAAGCAATATGACAGAAACAATTATGGATTTTAATAGAAGTGAAGAAATTATAGCGGTAGCTTCAGAACAAACTTTACCATCTACCGTCAACAATTATACAACGATTTTAGGTAAAACGCTTTTTGGAACGCCCATGGGTATAAATGTTAGAGGAATTGAGGATTTAGAACTATTTATGGAAGTATATTCTGAACTTGATGAACTAACAGAAGGGTCTGAATATTTTAACGGCAGTTTGAACGAATGTATAATTCCTTATTCACTTTATGAGAACAACTCAGAAGTATTTGATATTGGAAAGACCTTTTCCATTCTTGTCAATACTAGTTATTCCTATGAAGTGGAAATAACAGGAATTACTTCAGCAGAGCTTGGTGGGATGCAGCAATCGATTATGGTTACAGGATATGATATCTATGTTCCATTACAAGTTAGCAAGAATATCTTGACTGAAATCCTACGAAATGATACATCATCTCATTTTCTACATTATGAAAGTAGAGGATTGGATAGTACCCTATTTTCAAACACAAGTACAAACATCGTAGCAGTTCGTACATCAATCACGAATTCAGATGATGTCGGTGAATTTATTGATGAACTAGTTGGATATTTAGAAGAACAATATTCAGGAATGGAATTTTCCACTTTATCACTAGCATCGGCTCTTGAGACCATGGACGACCTTATGCAAACACAAAATGTTGTTATGACTGTAGTTACAATCATTATAGTGATTTCAGGAAGTATGGGGGTTATCATTGCTCAACTTGTTGGTGTGGAATCTCGATCTAAGGAGTTTGCAATACTTAAAGCCACAGGCTGGAAAGAAGGGCATATTATCTACTCTGTTATAGTTGAAAGCGTTATTCTAGGAGTAGTGGGTTCAATCGTTGGCATTCTTTTAGCATTGGGTGCGATAAACGGTCTAGAAAGACTGATCCCGATGGGTGTGATGTCAGCTATTATTACACCTGGAATTATCTTTACTGCTATAGGTATCGCAATGTCGATAGGTATTCTCGGAGGACTGTATCCAGGTATTAGAGCCAGTTCTGTTAGACCTATGGAGGTCTTGCAAGGAAGTTAGGTGATTATGATGACAAGCATAGAAGAAACGAAAACA
>JAGLXK010000155.1 GCA_023132955.1 Candidatus Heimdallarchaeota archaeon | reverse complement strand
TAATTGGGAGTCCAATTAAGGTTGCTAGTGTTTCAGATCTTTCAAAAAAAGGATATGTAGCAGAATATGAACAAATGACTATAAAAGTGCCTTTAGATAAAGAAGAACGAGAAACCTATAATAAGCTCATGGCAACATATAGAGATTATCTCCGAAAAAGGAACATTCAAATCAGAACTCCTGAAGATTATGAAAGATATCTCATTTTCAGAGTAAATCAAGACCATGAAGCAAAAGAAGCTTTAGATGCTCATCGCATGGCAAGGAATCTTGTTTTTTCATCAAAAGCAAAACTGAGTAAAATCGAAGAAATTCTGGTAAAACACCAAGAGGACCATATTATTATTTTTTCAGAGTTTAATGATATGGTATATGATATTAGTAGAAGGCATTTAATTCCAGCAATCACCCATGAAACAAAGAGTGCTGAACGCAGTGATATACTACAAAAATTTAGCAGAGGAACTTACTCTAAGATAGTTACTGGTAAAGTTCTTGATGAGGGGTGGGATTGTGGAAATGTAAATGTTGGAATAATAGTAAGTGGAACAGGACAAGCAAGGCAATTTATTCAAAGATTAGGAAGAATTCTACGACCAAAGGAAGGAAAAGCTATCCTCTATGAGCTTGTTACACCAGAAAGTCTTGAGACTGGAACAGTCAGAAGAAGAAAACAAAGTGATGTGATCTAATGAGAATAGCTTTATCTGATTTGGAATATGAAATAAGAGGAACTGGAAACAATACAGTGTTTGTTCCAATTTTCTTACAAGCAGAAGAACGAAACAAGGTTCTTGGTTATATTCAATTTCTTGAAAAAAACTTAGGAAGAAAGAAATCAGAAGTATTATTCGAAATTATTGAAGATCTTTTTCCGTCATATAAAATAATCAAATCTCTAAATGCATCTTCTGCGAGGTTTTATTCTTATTCTTCTAAATCAACAGACGAAATTATAGGAGTTAGAAAAACAAAAGAACCTAAGAAGACTGGTAGTGACATCACCTCTTTTATTGCCGATAGTGTTTCTAATAAAAACGCCATTTCTAGTATGACTCCAGCTCAGTTTCGATCCAAAGTATATGAAAATGTTGCTAGGAAACAAAATAGTTTTGTTACAAATGAATTAAGAGAGGAAATAGTTAGCAAAATTGAACAGGAGTTGGGAATTCCTGCCTTTTCTCTTGACAAACTTCTGTATAGAGATATAGATTCAGAAAGAGTGCTTCTGAAAAATGAAAATATAGATCCTTTACAGCTAATAAGATATTTAAATTATGACACGATTGAAACTATCTTGTGTTTTTCAATAGATTTTCAAATGCGAATAAAAAAATTACCAGGATATCTAGCAAAAAAAGTCATCTATCTCTCAAAGAAGAATTATGTATTTACTGACATAATTCTTGAAGAAGATGGCTACAGAATTACAATTCATCCCCCTTTAGAACTTTATACTGAGCAGGGAGGATGGGGGAAGAACATTGCTAACGTCGCTACATATATTCTACGAGTTCTATTGCGAGAAGAAATAGATTTCCAAATTAATGCTATTGTTAAACCAAGAAACAGAAAGGCAAAGTTTTCACTTAACTCACCTGAATTACCACTGCTTCCTACCTTTAAAGCAGATGAAGATGATGGAATCAATTTCAGACCGGAAATAGATTCTAAAGTAGAAAATCAATTCTTGAAATCTTGGAGAAATTATCATGGTTGGAAGGCAATTCCTGAACCTGAAGCTATAATTATTGGAAAAAAAATGTATGTCCCAGATTTTCTTTTACAGCGAGGGGAAAAAACACTTTATTTAGAGATTGTTGGTTTCTATACAACAAAATACATCTTGAAGAAGAAAAAACAGATGGAGGAGTTAGATAAAGTAGACATTCATATCATCTATGTAATTGATGAAAATCTTAAACCCCATTTCACAGAAAAGAGAAAAATCAATCACATATTCTACACTGGAACAAGGATACCGAACAATGAATTAAGTCAACTATTAGAACAACATTATTCAGATTTTGAAGAGAGACTTCCTGTTTTTCAAGCGATAATAATAGAAGTAGGAAGGGAACTAGACAAGAGTAAAAAAAGTATAGCTCTCAATGATTTGGATACAAGATTCAATTCTTATTCAACAGATGAAACAACCAAGATACTCTCTTCCTCAGAGGTAGATAAAATATTAAAAGAATTTAACTTGACATTTTTAACAAGTTATGGATTGGTTCACTCTGAAGTTTTTGAGACTGTTCGGAAGCATATGAAATCTATCGGTAAGTCATCTCTTTTGGCTTTAAAAGACCAATTCCCTGATTTCAAAGAAGCTTTAATAGCAATTTGTCAGCATATAGGTTGTACTGTTAAATGGAAATCAATTGATGAAGTTGAAATTTCTTTGATTTAGAATCCCTTGATGGGATTTCATCCGAAAAATTCTTTTAAGTTAAATTACATTTATAGTTAATGCAAGACAAAATAGCAATTATAGGCGGGTCAGGAGTCTATGGTTTATTCAAGAAAGCCAAAAAAGTTTCTATGAAAACTCCTTATGGTAAAGTAGATAATATAACTAAAGTCAAACATAAAGATCAAGAAATATTTTTCCTACCTAGACATGGACCTAAACATTCAGTCCCACCCCACTTAATTAATTATAGAGCAAACCTTTATGCTCTATATGAATTAGGAGTTTCTAGAATTTTTGCTACTAATGCTGTAGGTTCAATAGATACAAGCATTAATCCTGGAGATTTTGTTATTCCTGATCAGATAATTGATATGACCAAACATAGACCACTAACATATTATGATGGTCAAACAAAAATCAACTTTAGTGATGGAACCTCTAGACAAGGTGTTGTACATCTAGATTATACAAATCCTTATTGTCCAAAATTGAGAACACAATACATAAGGGCTGTAGAAGAAATAGGTGGGATGGTGCACACAAAGGGAGTTCATGTTTGTGCCGATGGACCAAGATTTGAAACACCAGCTGAAATAATCATGTACCAAAAGATGGGAGGAACTGTAGTAGGGATGACTACTATTCCTGAAGCTATTCTAGCCAGAGAGCTAAAAATGTGTTATACAACATTATGTTTGATCACAAATTATGGTGCAGGAATGCAAGAAAAAATTACACATGAAGAAGTTGTAAGAATTTTTAAGGAAAAAACAGACACAATCAAAGAAATAATGAAGAATATTATTGCACAAAAAATACTGGATATTAAGTGTGATTGTAAAGATTAGTTGAAATCTCCCTTTAAATACTCAATAAAACATGGTCTATATCAGAAAGGCGCGTAAAAGTCATCTAGATGCAACAGAGAACGATTTCAATAAACTTGAGATAAAAAACTTTTTAAATAGATGTTATTTAGTTGCCTCAATATATAAAGGATAGATGGGATAAAATGACACCAAAAGGAATAGATTATGGTATAGTAATCCAAAACGTTGTAGCAAGTATCAATCTTTTTACAACAATTGATTTAGTTACTGCTTATCAAACTCTCATTGATGATGACGATTTATTTGTTAGTTATAATCCAGAAACCTTCCCAGGTCTAATATTAAAAATAAAGAAACCAAAGATTTCAAGTCTTGTTTTCAGCTCTGGAAAACTAGTTTTAACTGGTGCTAAATCCACTGAGATGGTTCATGAGGGAGTTGTACAAATGACCAAAATCCTAAGAACTGTAGGAACAAAGATAGATGAAGAACCAGAAATAATAGTTCAAAATATTGTAGCATCTGGTCATTTTAATCATAGAACAATAAACTTAGAATTAGCAGCATTGTGGTTAGAACACTCCATGTATGAACCTGAACAATTTCCCGGTTTAATTTACAGACTTGCAGAGCCCAAAACTGTTCTTCTCTTATTCCAATCTGGAAACCTCGTTTGTACTGGTGCAAAGACTGAAGCGCAAGTTCGCCAAGCTGTTGAAAATACTTACATTACTTTAGATGAAATCAACGCTTTTGATTTCTAAATTCTTTCCCCTCCCTTTTTTCCAATTTTTCATCGTATTCTTGAGAGAGCTTGGTCTACATCCTTTATTAAATCGTCGATATCTTCTAAACCAACTGACATTCTTATCATGAGTAAATTAAGAGAATGTAATTCTTAAACTTTTCATCTTCTGTTGCACTAGAGCTCATTTTAATGAGAGATTATATATAGAAGAATGCTTACATTATAGCTTAAGAATGAAGAGTGGGGACTTTCAATATTCAGAATTAATCAGGAAAAGATATCTAGAAATTATAGCAATTCTACTTTTTATTATAGCTGTTTTGATATTTGTTTTTACATTTAATACCCCTCAACAATTTCTGATTGCGATACCAATTACGATAATAGCCTTACCTATATTGTTGTATCTTACACGACGTACTATTCATGGAAAAAACCAAGAAAAATCAATAGAAGAACGAGCGGCATTTAGAAAAGGTATACCTGAAATTTCAGATCGAAAAATGTCTAGACAAGCTAGATTAGATAGAGTTCCAGGAAAGCCGAGAATTGTTTCACAACAAGAATGGCTTCATGGGCAACGAGTAGATAAGGGTATTTTTTATGGAAAAATAAGTTCTAAAGACGAATATTCTTTTGCAATTCATGGGAATAAGAAACTTCGGGATTATAAAATGAAAGAATCAATAATTGGTGGTTCTGAGGATAAAATGATTAGTATGAAACAGATTCTTGAAGAAGAAGAACTAATGATAATGGAAAAATTAAGAGGGAATCTATTACTACTAGAAACAGAAAATTCGCAGTTTTACTTTGATGATTCTGGACCAAACTTTTCATTCAATTTTCCTGATAAAAGCGATTACAGTTTCATTATAGGCATTATTGTTCAATTGGATAAGGAAGAAATCTTAAGTTTTAATGGCATATTAAAGAGAAAACAACCCTTTACACTTTCTCTCCATAAAGATAAGGCAAGTGATAAGGGAGAATATGTCTTTAACAGTGATACTTCAGCTGATTGGAATTTTTTTAAGAAAGTATTAATGTTAGAAGAGAAATTATCTAAAATCCATGAATCAATGGATTACTTGAAAATCGAAAAGAAAAACATAGAATTTGGCCTTACTAAATCAGCTGATTTAAATCTCATTTTAGGATTAGTTAAAGGAATCTATGAGGAATTACTCAAACTTTAGATTCTTCTTTTCTTTCTGATATTAAGTTATTGAGAAAGTCTTAAAGATTAAATTTTCTATTAAAACAAGAGAGATATGACATTAGAAGATGTTTATCAAATAATAGAACAAAATAAAGATGCTTCAGTCGACCTTTTGTGTGAACTACTTAAAATACCTAGTATTGCTGCTAAAAAAACTGGTGGACCAGAAGCTATTGAGTTTCTATCAAAGCATTTTGAAGAAGCTGGATTTACATATTTTCTAGCAGAAACTTCTGGCAATCCTGTTTTCTGTGCAGAGATGAACGTTGGAGCAGACAAAACCCTTCTATTCTACGATCACTATGATGTTCAACCAGAAGACCCAATAGATTTATGGGATTCTCCTCCTTTTGAACCAACCATTAGAGAAGGAAAAATATTTGCTAGAGGTGTTTCAGATAACAAAGGAGAGATAATTTGCAGACTTCAAGCAATAAAGGCGTATAATGAAGTTTTTAGGAAACTTCCCGTTAATGTCAAGTTTGTTATTGAAGGAGAAGAGGAAGTTGGTTCTCCCAATTTAGAAGAATTTGTAAAAAACAATAAAGAATTCATTACTGATGCAGATGGTTGTATTTGGGAATTTGGAGGTAGAGATGGAGATGGCATCCAAGAGGTTTATTTGGGTGTCAAAGGTATCCTTTATCTTCATTTGAAAACTAATACTATCGGAAGAGATGTCCACAGTGGTTATACACAATTTGTTAACAATGCTGCTTATGAAATGAGTTGGGCTTTAGCTTCACTGAAAGACAGAAATGATAGAATTCTAGTCCCTGGTTTCTACGATAATATCCCTGAACCCTCACCTGAAGATATGAAAATTATAGAAGATTTTAATTTGAAGGAAAACTTATTCAAGGAAAATTTTGGCATAGACAGCTTTCGTTTGAATCTTACTGGTTTGGACTTGAAGAAAAAATATTTCTTAGAGCCTACATGCAACATTTGTGGTTTATGGAGCGGATATCAGGGTCCGGGTGGAAAAACTGTCACTCCAAATGAAGCTTTTGCTAAAGTTGACTTTAGACTTGTTCCTGGACAAGATGCAAAAGATTTGGTTGAGAAGATTCGTAAATTCTGGAACGATAATGGTTTTCAACATATTGAAATCACTAGCTGGGATGGCTATCAAGCTGCCCAAACATCTATCAATGATTCTTTTGCCAAGCAAGTTGTTGATACAATTAAAGATGTTGAGAATCATGAACCAGTAATTTGGCCAATGGTAGGAGGGTCGGGTCCAATGTACTTGTTCGAAGGAGTTCCCTGCATATCAATAGGTTGTGGGCATGCAAATGCAAATGCTCATGCTCCCAATGAGAATATATTCATAGATGATTTTGTTATTGGAATGAAAACGATTGCTAATTTAATTCATCGATTCTAAAGAATCGGTGAAAACTTTTTTTATTACTTGTTTTTAATATTCGTTATAATGTGTGATACTGTTGTTGCTGTTGGTAATTCAACAAAAGATGGGAGTGTTATACTAGGTAAGAACTCTAATCGAGTTGCAAATGAAGCCCATAATATAGAATACATTCCTGGAAAAAAGCATTCGAAAAATTCTAAAGTGAAATGTACTCATATTTCAATTCCCCAAGTCGAACAAACATATGATGTTCTCCTTATGAAACCTTTCTGGATGTTTGGATGTGAGATGGGAGCAAATGAACATGGTTTAACTATAGGAAATGAAGCTGTCTGGAGTAAAGAACCAATTAGAGATACTGGATTACTGGGTATGGATTTAATAAGACTTGCCTTAGAAAGAGCTAAAACTGCTAAAACAGCTCTTGAAACCATAATTTCATTTCTAGGGGAATATGGACAAGGCGGACAGTGTTCTTACGGTGTTGTAGGTAGAGATTATCATAATTCCTTCATAATTGCAGACCAAAAAGAAGCATGGGTTCTAGAAACAGCGGACAAATACTGGATTGCAGAAAAAGTTAAAGATATTAGAACAATTTCTAACACTTTTTCAATTGGAGACAATTATGATCTAATTCATCACGATCTCATAAAGCATTCAATCGAAAAAGGATATAGTAAATCAAAAGATGAATTTAATTTTGCAAAGGATTTTGTTCCAAAATTCAGAATTTATCATGTAATAAAAGAATCTTCACAAAGGTCACATTATTTCACTAAGGGATTTAAGAGACAACAGTGTACCACTACACTAATGTTAAAAAACAAAGGAAAAATCACGCCCAAGGATGTTATGGACGTTCTTAGAAATCACAATGTCACACCAGAGAAAGAGGAAAAATGGGCTCCAGCAAAAGCAAAAGCTAATAGTCCGTGTCATCATGCAACAGGAATAATTATTCCAGATCAAACAACAGGATCCCTCGTATCTCACATTCTAAAAGATATTCAAATTCATTGGGTAACAGGATCATCAGCTCCATGTATCAGTACTTTTAAACCTATTTTCCTTCCAAAACCTGGCTTAAAGAAGAAACTAAAAATATCAGCCGCTCTTTACGACCCAGATAGTTTTTGGTGGCTTAATGAGAAATTCCAAAGATTGGTTAGTCAAGATTATCAACATAGACTAAGTGTTTTTGAAGATGGTAGAAACAAGCTGGAGAAAGAATTTATCGAGAAAACTGATGATATAATTAAGGCAGTTTCAGGAAAACCAACTGCAGATGAACTAAAGATAATGACCAATGTGTCTAATGATGCTTTTGCTAAAAGCATAAAGAAAGTCAAAGAGTGGACTAAAAAAATAGAAAAAATGCCAATAAAGGTAAAGCCAAGTTATCGTAACAGAGTCTTTTGGAATAGACAAAATAAACAAGTAAGACTGGAAATATAAATAAAGCGCAGATTCAGAGGTGCCGTTATTTTCATAGCTTTCGCTCCAACGGTAAAACCTACATCACTATCTACGCAAAATTAACTTCTTTTTTCCAAAAATAAACTTTCCCTTGCGATAGATTTAATTTATCTTTAGTAAACATATTCGTAATGAAAGACGCAGTTCACCAATTTTTGGAGAAAGAATATCAAGAAGCGAAAAGGGTTCATCAGCTTCAACCTCTATTTGAACGTTATAAAATAATGAGTGAAGATCTCATAGAAGAATTCCAAGCAGATTTTGATAACTCAAATAATCTCGTTCTTTCTGCCCTTTACACTGCTGATTATATTATAATGTCTTCTGAAGTAAAGTTTGAACTAGAAGATTCTGTAAGAAGGCAAGAAATTATTGATTTTTGGAAAAAATTGTCATTACCTAAGGAAGATTCATGGTATGAATTAACACATCTTGTAGCATTTTCTTTCAAAGTTGCTTCTATATTGAGAAAGAGATTCTACTATCTTCTTGATCGAGGAGTTGCCAAACATATAGCGGCTGCATTAGTTTCAGATTATTATACCAGACATCTTTTGGTATTTGTAAGAGAAAAAATGAAATATATTCCACCATGGTGGGCTGCATTCCTGATTGAAACTGCTTTGTGCCAATCTATTTTTTCAAAATCCTTGGAAAAATGGGTGAATCTTCGAGATATTATGGAATCACAACAAACAGGAATTATCTCTCAGATTATTGCCAAACATTTTGCGATTGAAACAGAAGGAGAACCAAATCCAGCTGTTCCAATCCCTTATTTCAAAGAATCAACAATGTTTTATTACTTCAGATGGCAAGATGGCGAAACCAAAGGTGAAAAATTTGAATCCCTTATTCCAGTACTTAAGACTGCACAATTTGCCAAGAAATTCAAGAATACTACAAAGCTGTTGAGTGGAGATTATCCTCACATACTAAAGTATATCAGATTTACAAATAAGCTAGAATCAATAACATCAGAAATCAATCTTTTTGTTGTCCATGCTAAGACTGCAACAGCTGAAGGGTGGATAGGATTACTAAGTCCTCTAGATGATATCAATCTCAAGGAAGTTGAAGCCCTTCTACAACTAAAATTAGAAGATATTGGTGCGTTTGAAAAATTCAAGAAAGATTTACCTCAGATGGATGTTTTCAAGCGAGTTAAAGAAGAAAGAGAGATTATAGAAGAAAAAATTGAAATTGAAGAACAACCCAAGCCTACAGGTTTCTTTGGCAAACTTCTCTCTGTTTTCAAAAAGAAAAAGGAGCCTAAAATTAGGAAATCAACAATTAAGAAAGCAATACCAATTGATGCTTGGTCTCGACTGATTCTAGATGAAATGATTTTAACCAGTGTTTCTGGTATTGGCATAGGTGAAGAAGTTTACGACTCCTTCAGAGAGGATGATTTTGTTATTAGTGGTGTGATTGAATCCGAACAGAAACAAACCCAGCCAACAGTTTTCTACTCTGAATCACCTATTCAGTTTCCTACTGAATTCTTAGATCCAGTGATTGGTATCCTAGAACTTGCCAAACGGTTTATATCGGTTAGTTATAGTGAGAAGACACTATCAATAATTCCTGAAGAAGCTTTCTTTGAGAATAAGTTGAACCCTGAAGTTTTTCGATTAGTAGAGTTCGTCAAAGGAGAAAAGGTGGTAATTGGTATCTTAGCTGAAAAACAAGCAAAAACTGCTATGATAGTTGCACGACCTGAACCAAGCTATCAAAGGAGATCACTTATTAGGAAAGCAAACGAAATTTTACATGCTAGAAGAGTCAATAATATAATCGACTCAGGGAAGAGAACACTTGCTCGAGAAATTGACTGGGATAAGGTAAATAAAAGCTTTGAAGAAAAATCGTTATTCTTTGTGAGTTAGTCTTTGTCACTTTTTTTCCCTTATTTTTATTTGCGGATAAAACTATTAGAAAGTATATATTAGAAGAAGGTTGTACTTGTTTAGGAAGAATTAGTGTAGTGGCTAGGGGTACCCATTATGAAAGATCAAGAGACTAATGCTGTTTATTTCTTTGTTCGAGGACAAAAAGATTTTAAAAAGGGAAACTTTCAAAACTGTATTAAGGACCTCATTTATGCCCAAGAGATTTTTTCCTCAATTGGTAACAAAAGGCAATCCGCCGAGACATTATTATTATTAGGTACCGCTTACTACAACATAAACCAGTTTTCCCAAGCTCGTCAATTTTATTCATTAGCTATTAGCAGATTCCAAGAATTAAATCTTTTACCCAAAATAGGCGAATGCGCTCTTCTTCTAGGAGTGATTTACCGAGAAGAAGGGGAATTCAAAAAAAGTAAGCAATACTTAGCTAAAGCCACAGACACTTTTACTAATTTGAGCAATTTGGAAAAACTTGGTGATTCCTGGAAAGAACTTGCTCTTACTTACCAAACAGATTTAGTTGAATATTCTGCTTATCCTGCAAGAGCCGTTAATGCTTACAAAAAGGCGATTGAGATTTATAAGAAGATTAAAGCATTTGATAAAAAAGCCGAAGTAGAAAATGATTTGGGTCACTTATTAGTATCCCAAACTAAATATGAAGAATCTATAAAAGTCTTCCAAAATGCTCTGAATCACTTCAGGAAGCAAAAAGACAAAGATCAAATAATCGTATTATCTATTTTAATTGGGAGAGTATTTTTTGAATTAGACAAGAAATCAAAAGCTAAGGACTACATGTTCAAAGCTATAGATGAAATGAAGAATTTTCAATATTCAACTGAGAAAATAAATCAACTCAAACAAACGATACTTACAATGTTCAATTGAGTTCTATTTGCTTAAAATTCTCTTATAGTCTGCTTCTAAAGATTCATGTGGAGTTATGATCTCAATTTGTTTAAACTTTTGAGGAGCAGTGACTAAATCATAAAGGAATCTGATATCAAATTCTTCAAAGTGTTTTGTATCTAATATTGACTTAGGTACCCTATGTCCTAGAATCTGGTATCCTGTAAAAGTACGCTTCTTCTTCTTTGAGTCTTTTTCGCTAAGTGTTGTACCAACTAAGAGAAGTGATAATAATTCATCATTCTGGTTTAGTGCATTTATTGCAAACATCTCCAAATGGTTCAAGATGTCGTCTCTACTGTTCTGATATGAAAAGCCTGTAACTATTTCTCGTTGTGTGTAATAATCCTTAATACTGTTGAGCAATTTTTTCTCCAAAAAATCTCTTTTTACACCAAAAACCGCATCTGAATCACTTACTGAATTTCTAAAATTAATTTGCTTGCCTTTTTTCCCAGCGAGATTATCTTCATTTGTTTTAATTCTTAACCCTTTAAGTCTTTGAGATGTTTGTGGTGAAGTCTCCAAATCGTAAATCATTGAAGTTCCCATGATAATAGAAAGAGTATATGCATAATTTTTCTTTATTCTTCTTTGTTCCTCATCTTTCAGATTTTTCATTTGACTTATTGCTTTCTCGAAATAAACTAGTGACACCTTATAATCTTTGAAATTAGCTATCCCATTTGCAATTCCATAGTAATAAAGAGATTTTTTATCCTTGGGAAGATTCTCAATAAACAAATCGATTTCTTTCAGAGAGCGTTCAACTAAGTTTTCAGAAAGTTTTAGAAAACTTACAAGTATAGAAAGTCTTCGGGTTGCTTCATAATCTGATTTGAATTGTTTTATAGTTTTAAGTACAATAGTGACACCTTTCAAAATCATATCTTGATTCTTAGGATTAGCAACAAGTTCTGGGCTTTCAGAAAAGATCTGAAGAAAATAATCAGCAGGCATAATCAACTTATTATTAGGATATTTCTTTGTTGTAATGAGATCAATTACATATGAGCAATATTCAGCAGATTTACTGTATTCTTTTTTGAAAAAGTGCATCAAACCAATATTAACATCACAATAAACTATGTTTTCATAAAATTCATTCTTTTCAGAGATTTCCTTAGATTTAAGCAAAAATTCTACAGCTTTGTCCTTCAAAACAGTTCTATTAATAACAAACATGAGATTTAGAACTCTTACTATAAGCCTAGGATCATTCAGTTCTTCAGCTATAGAATTTGCACGATTAACAGATTTTGTTGCTCCTTCATAATCATTAGCTAGAAGAAATGAATCAGTTAAAGTGAGATAAAAGAAAGCACTCAAATACTTTGGAACTAGATTAAGCAAGGGTTTAGTAGCTTTTAATATAATCAAGGCTTCTTTGCGTTTTTCTTTGTTAAGGAATAATTTACTCTCATATAACAGATGTTCAACAAACTTCTCTAATGAAAAGTTAGAGTCTAACCCAAGATGGGTGAGAATTTTTTCAAATTTGCTCCTGTCCTTTACATTGACAACGAATTCATCGAGGTTTATTCCTTTCAAATAATTATGAAGACCAACTGTCATTGATAGCAATTCCATAAAATAAATAAATCTGTTTTGTTTGAAGGCTTAAAAATTATGAAGTGAGAAATTAGTTTACTTTTAGGTCTAACTCCTCTTTTAATTTTGAAATCAAAACTGTAATTTGTTCTCCAGATTTCATATCTCTAAGAGTGACTTTATCTTCAT